>DNMS01000006.1:8085-8273 GCA_003488105.1 Rhodospirillaceae bacterium | reverse complement strand
AGCGGCACCAGGAACAGGATGAAATTGTATTTCGCGAGCAGACCCATGGTGATCGCCAAGGCGATCCACAGATAGTCCGCCCAGCCGGATCGCGTCTCCAGCCGCAAAATCAGCCAGAACGCCGCCGCCATGGCCGCCAGCAGCAGAACCGTATGGGAATAACTGACCACCGTTTCCCAGCCGATGAA
>DNMS01000006.1:7600-7808 GCA_003488105.1 Rhodospirillaceae bacterium | reverse complement strand
CCACCGTTTCCCAGCCGATGAAGTAACAGGCAACCAGCGACAGCGGCGCCAGGGCCGCGAACAGGTTGTCGGAAAACAACCGCCGCGCCGCCAGATAGGAAAATGCATAAAACGCGGCAAGCAGCGCGTATTTCACGCCGATCACCGCCCCCATGGTCGGGCCCGCGACGGCCTCGGCCGCGAGGATCAGCCAGGTATAAAGCGGCGG
>DNMS01000006.1:7117-7418 GCA_003488105.1 Rhodospirillaceae bacterium | reverse complement strand
TGGCCGGTCTTGTAGGCCAGCGCCCAGGACTGTGTGTAATAGAGGATTTCCGCGTCGTCGTCGGAGCCCCCGGGAAACAACGACAGACGCAGAACCAGCAGAACCGCCACATAGGCCGCCAACGCCACGGCCAACCAGCCTGGACTGGCGGCAACGATCCGACCGGTCAAAGCGTTCATTGCGGTATCGGTACGGGGTTTAGATCTTTGGGCTGTGCCGGTGAATCCCCGAACACGCCGAACAGACGGCGCAGAAACCCGGGGGCGAGCGCCGACAACGGGTTGACGTCAACCTTGGGGTC
>DNMS01000006.1:350-6996 GCA_003488105.1 Rhodospirillaceae bacterium | reverse complement strand
GGTTGACGTCAACCTTGGGGTCTTCCTGCGGGCCGGTCATGCGGAAGTTGGCGGCGAACAGGCCGCTGCCCTTTTCGCCGCCGGTGAAGATGTTGCCCAGGATCGGAATGCGTCCCAGGGCCGAGTTGATGGCATAGGCCGGCACCACCGTGCCTTCCAGGTCGACGATATCGGCATGGGTATAGACCGTGCCCGATGCCGTAAAGCCGAGCGACGCGCCCGCCGCGCGGGCGTCGGCGATCTCGACCACACCCGCGCGCATGGTGAAGGGAATGTCGAGCACGGCAAAGCCCAGACCGTCGCCCTGCAATGCATCGAGAATCCCGGTCAGCGCCATGATGCTAACCAGATGAGCCAGAGCCGGCGCCTTCAGAACGCGATAGTCGCGGATCAGCAGACGGCCTTTCAAGGGATGATCGGGATGGCTGTCGTCGAAGGTGCCCGTCAATTGCAGGGCACCGCCCAGCATGTTGTCGTAGAAACCGAGCGTACGAAGCACGACGCCTGCGTCGGCAGTGCTGATGTCGATCTTGCGGTTGCCGCCGTCCGGTCCCGGCCTCAGTTCCACGTTGAGGGTCGTAGCCCCCTCAAGAATCGAATTCAGGTAGACCGTGCGCCAGATCTGGTTTTCGCGTTGGAATGTGCCGGAAACGTCGGTCAAGGTCCGCTTGTCGTCGATCCAGACCTTGTCGAATTCAGCGGCGAGCACGAAATTTCCCAACAGGTCGCTGTCCTCGCTTTCCATCAGGTCCTTCCACACCGGCGAAAGGTCGAGCCCGGCACCATGGAACCCCAGGTCCCAGGCACCGTCGGCGCGCCGGATCAACGCCCCCTTCATGTCCGTGCGGCCATGATTGATGCGCGTGAAATCGATACGCTGAACGGACTTTCCGTCGTCCTCGAAGGTTCCCCGCCCGGCGACGGCCAGGTCTTCGGCATAGAGCGCGAAATGGGTGATCTCCCGCGCCTTATCCTGCTTGAAGGTGACGTTCATTTCCGCTCGGCCGGCGGCCCCAAAGGGCTTCTTCCACTTCACCCGGTCGACGGCCAGTTGCGCTTCGGCCAGGTCGGCGCGGACTTCGACCCGCGTTTCGCCGTCGTTCAGTACCGTGAAGCGCAGGTTGGCGCCGACGGCGCCGCTGACGTACTCCTCGTTCAGAAGGCCGACGTTCAGACCCAGTTGGCGGATGCGCTCGACATCGGGAATACGTCCGGACAGGTCCAGGATCGTGCGGAAGGCGACCTTCTCGCCGAAGTTCTCACGCCAGGAGATATCCGCCGGCATGCCGGCGACGACACCGTTGCCCTTGACCTCCATGCCGCGTTTGTCGATGGACATGGTCAGGTCGGCGGCATCCAGGTCGAAGCCGTGCAGGGCGTGGGGTATCGCGGCGTCGCGCAGGCGCGCGTCGGCGGCGATGTTCACGTCTTCCAGCTGCAGATCGAGGAGCAGTGGAAATCCGATGCGCAGACGAACCTTTGCAGCCCCCTTGGTGCCCTTGGGATCGACCTCCATCTTGGCCGCATAAGCGAGCGGCGGATGATCGATCAAGGCCAGCGCCTTGTCGAGCTGACCCGCGATCGTGGCCTGGATTTCCGCCTGTTCCCGGCCGGTCGACAACCCAGTGATGAACAACTGCCCTTCGCTGAGCGCCATCCCGCCCGATTTTCCCTGGCTGACGAAAACATCAAAGCGTTTATGGGTGAAGGTCGATTTACCCGCCAAGTCCGTGATGTCCGGCATGCCGGGAAGGTAGGACAGGACCGTGTCCCGGAAATCCATATCGCCAACCACCGAAGTCAGCACCCAGCCGCCTGCCCCACCGCTGACATGGACCTTCATGTTGAGGCGCGGCACCACACCGTCCTTCACATTTTCCGTCCACCAATTGTAGACATCGGGCGCCCACTCCGGGGCCCAGTATTTCCGGATGTCTTTCAGCGGGGCATTCTGAAGCGCCACGTCGAAGGCACCCACGGCGCTTCCCGTCGCGTCTTCCACGGTGCCGGCCAGCATGGCCTGCGGGCCGCCCGTATCGACGGCAAGCCGCGAGATTTCCAAGCGATCGTCATCCATCCAGTATTTGCCGGAAAATTGCAGCCCGGCGACCGGCAGGCGGTGCGCTGCCGAGCCCGGAGAACGCACGCTTTCCCCTTCCTTGGTGACAACGGTGAAATCGTAGACTTCCGCCGTCCGGGCACGGCCGTCATAACGTCCGGCAAGAACAAGGGATTTGACCGCGATCGCTTCCTGATACGGATCGGGGGTGCGGATCTCGCCTTCGCCGCCCGTGAAGCGAAAGCCGATGTCCTCGGGCGGGCCGTTGACGGTCATGCCCAGGGTCACCGTCCCCTTGAGCGGCAGTTGTATGCTTTCGAAACGCTTGAGTGATTCGTGGAAACTGGCAAGCGCCTTCGGGTCGAGATCAGTGAAGGAGACACTGACAGCCAGGCGTCCCTCGTTGACGAGATAGCTGCCCTTGGCCGCGACCTCGGATCGGCGGCCGTTCAAATCCATCTGCAAGGCGATCTCGCCCTGGATGCCCGCGTCGTCGCGAATCAAGCGGATGTCCGCGACCGGCGCGGTCCATCGGCGCCCCAGGATTTCATCGACGATCACCGTTTCCGCGCCGATGATGTTGAGACGCGACAAATAAGCCAGTTGCGCCCCCGCATCGGGCCCGCTTCCGGCCCCGGCCTTGGCGACCAGCAGGTCGAGCAGCCCGCTGCCCAATCCCTTGCCGTCTGACAGACCCTGGCCGTCGGATTGGGCGTTGCCCAGGTTGACCTCGAACGTGCCGTCGGCGCCGCGCCGCAGAACCAGGCGCGGGCCGAACAGCTCGACGCTTTTCGGCACGATCGCGCCGCGCCGGATCAGGGCCTGGCTGGACAGCGAGAACGACACTTCGGGAATCGCGGCGACGATGGCGCCCACGCGGTCGTAGACCAGGACGTCGAGTACGCGGATATCGAGGGCGCGTTCCCACCCGGCCCAGGTCAGGATGGTATCGCCCAGTTCGACCTGCATGTCGGGGCTGCGTTCGTTGAGCGCCTGTTCGATATAGGGCGTGAGGAAGCTGAGGGAAATCGGCCCCTTGGACAATTGCCACGACAGCAGGCCCGCGACGATGGCCACGCCCGCGAGAAGGCCGCCAGCAAGATGCGCGGCCCCCCGGCACCACCGCTTTAGATGGCCACCCGTCCGATTCTCACCCTGCCCGCCGTGTTGTTCGACGTCGTCTGTCACCACGCCTCCGTTAGCGCGCTTGACCCCAGTTTTTGCTTACCGCAGTGTTCAGGCCCCCCAAGGCCTGAGAAACAAGTGATTAGTATGCCTGAAAATTCGGCCTTCAGCAGTAAACCCGATCTACCAAGCCCGGGAAACCCCGAATCCCTGGCAGTTGCCTGGGAACATTGGGATTCCGCCGTTTCCCGCAGCACCGATCCGGGCACCGAATCGGCGGCGGCGGAAATCGCCGGCGGCGGCCCGGGCAAGGCCCTGCTGGACGCGGTGTTCGCCCATAGCCCGTTCCTCGGCCGCCTGGCATCGGGCGATCCGGCGTTCACCCTGCGCATTTTATCCGACGGCCCCGACGCGGCCCTGGCCGGCATCCTGTCGGACATTGCCGCCCCCCCCGAGGGTGAGACCGAACCCGCCATCAAGACGCGCCTGCGCATCGCCAAGAAACGCGCGGCATTGACCATCGCCATGGCTGATATAGGCAACGATTGGTCCCTTGAACAGGTTACCGGCGGGCTCAGCGATGTCGCCGAAGCCTGCCTCAAGGCCGCCTGCGATTTCTGTCTCGGGGAAATGGCGCGGCGCGGCGCCCTGGAATTGGCCGATCCCGCATCGCCGTCGCAAGGATCGGGCCTGGTCGTTCTCGGCATGGGCAAGCTGGGTGCACGGGAACTGAATTATTCCTCGGACATCGACATCATCGTGCTGTTCGACCCCGAGGTCATGCGCACGACCAAGCCCGACGACCTGCAGCCGGCCATGGTCCGGCTGGTCCGCCAGATGCTGCGGATCATGGATGAGCGCACGGCCGATGGTTACGTGTTCCGCACGGACCTGCGCCTGCGCCCGGACCCCAGCGCCACGCCGTTGGCGATTTCGGTCCTCGCCGCCGAAAGCTATTACGAAAGCCTGGGCCAGAACTGGGAACGGGCCGCCATGATCAAGGCCCGGGCCGTGGCCGGCGACCTGGAGGCCGGCACCCGGTTCCTGGAATGGCTGCGCCCGTTCATCTGGCGCAAGCACTTGGATTTCGCGGCGATCCAGGACATCCATTCGATCAAGCGCCAAATCAACGCCCACCGCGGCATCGGCGCGATCAAGGCGCTTGGCCATAACGTCAAGCTAGGTGGCGGCGGCATCCGCGAAATTGAATTCTTCGCCCAGACCCAGCAGTTGATCTGGGGCGGACGCATCCCGGAACTGCGCCTGTCCGGGACCAAGGCCGCCATCGACTGTCTGGTCACTCTGGAACAGGTCATGCCCGAGGCGGCGGCCGACATGAAGGCCGCCTATGACTTCCTGCGCTGTGTCGAACACCGCCTGCAGATGGTCAATGACGAGCAGACCCACACCCTGCCCGACGAACCGGACGCCTTCGCCGCCTTCGCCGCCTTCATGGGCTATGCCACGGGCGACGCCTTCGCCGAGGCTTTGACCGACCATCTGCAGCGCGTGCAGACCCATTACGGCGCCCTGTTCGGCGACGCGCCGACACTCAGCGCCGAGGCGGACCAGGACGGCGCCGGCGGCAACCTCGTGTTCACCGGCGGCGAGGCCGACCCGGACACGCTGGCGACCATCCGCAAGATGGGGTTCGAGGAACCGGCCCGCGTCGACGCCCAGATAAGGGCCTGGCATCATGGGCGCTACCGGGCCATGCGTTCGACCCGGTCCCGCGAGTTGCTGACCGAACTGATGCCCGTGCTGTTGCGCGCCATCGCCAAGACGCCGGAACCGGACAAGACCTTCCTGCGCTTCGACGGTTTCCTCAAGGTGCTGCCCGGCGGGGTGCAGTTGTTTTCCATGTTCCATTCCAACCCGCACCTTTTGTCCCTGGTCGTCGAAATCGCCGGCAAGGCGCCCAAGCTGGCCGAACACATGGGCAACCATGCGTCGATCCTGGACAGCGTGCTGACCGCCGATTTCTTCGATCCGCCGCCGGACCTTTCGGGCCTGCACGATGAGCTTGAGGCCCAGTTGAAGGCCTGCCGCGATCTGGAAGATGTGCTGATCACCTGCCGCCGTTGGGCCAACGACCGCCGCTTTCAGGTCGGCGTGCAGCGCCTGGATGCCCGGATCGCGCCGCTGGATGCCTCTTGCGCACTCTCGGACATCGCCGAGACGGCGTTGGGGGCGGTGTTGGCCCGCGTCGCCGACGACTTCGCCGCCGGCCACGGCCGCATCCCCGGCGGCGAGATCGCCATTGTGGCGCTCGGCCGTTTGGGCAGTCGGGAAATGACCGCGGCCTCGGACCTGGACCTGATTTTCGTCTACGACACCGACGACGACGCCGAGGAATCGGACGGCGACCGACCCCTTGCCCCGGCGCAGTATTTCGGCCGCCTGACCCAGCGCACCATCAACGCCGTCACGGCGATGATGGTGGAAGGGCCGCTGTACGAGGTCGACATGCGCCTGCGCCCGTCGGGCACCAAGGGGCCGTTGGCCACATCGCTGACCGCGTTCCGCAAGTACCACGATGAATCGGCCTGGACTTGGGAGCGCATGGCCCTGGTCCGCGCCCGTGCCGTGGCCGGAACGGGCGACCTGCGCGGCCGGGTCGAGGACGCCATCGCCGCCATCCTGGGCGATCCCGTCGACCCGGTGAAGCTGCTGCGCGACGCCGCCGACATGCGCCAGCGCATCGCGAAGGAAAAGACGTCGGACTGCATCTGGGACGTCAAGAACCTGCGCGGCGGGCTGGTCGATATCGCCTTCATCGTGCAGTACCTGACCCTGCGCCATATCGGCGACCATCCGGACATCCGCGACGCCAATACGGCCGCCAGCCTGGACAAGCTGAAATCGGCCGGCGTGCTGGCGACCGCCCATTGGCAAACCCTGATGCGGGCCCAGGACCTTTGGATGGGCATCCTCGGCCTGCTGGCCGAAACCATCGAGGGCACCCTGACCAAGGAAAAGGAAGAGCTGATTTCAGGCGCCCTGGCCGACGACCTGATGCGCGTCGCGGGGGCCGAAGATTTCGACGGCCTGAAACGCATGATGATGGAAACGGCCCAGGCCGTGTTCGATATCTACCAGGACCTGATCGACGGCCCGGCGGCGGACCTGCCGCCCGCCGAAGACGCGACCGAATAAGACCACGACGAACAAGGAGACCCGAACCATGACCCTTTCCACCGGCGACAAGGCCCCCGATTTCACCCTGCCCGCGGACGGCGGCGGCATGCTTGCCCTGAAAGACCTGAAGGGCAAGAAGGTGGTGCTTTATTTCTACCCCAAGGACGACACGCCGGGCTGCACGACCGAAGCCCAGGGCTTCCGCGACGCCATCAAGGCGTTCGAAAAGGAAGGGGCCGTGATCGTCGGCGCCTCCAAGGACACGGTCGCCCGCCACGACAAATTCAAGGCCAAGTACGACCTGCCCTTCCATCTGGTGTCCGA
>DNMS01000006.1:0-163 GCA_003488105.1 Rhodospirillaceae bacterium | reverse complement strand
CTCTGGTGTCCGACGAGGACGGTACGCTCTGCGACAGCTACGGCGTGTGGGTCGAAAAGAACATGTACGGCCGCAAGTACATGGGCATTCAACGCGCCACCTTTTTGATCGACGAAAAAGGCGTGATCCGCAACATCTGGCCCAAGGTGAAGGTCAAGGAACA
>DNMS01000008.1 GCA_003488105.1 Rhodospirillaceae bacterium | reverse complement strand
GGCGCAATACGAAGACGGCAAGCCGCCGCCCTGGACCATGGACCGCCTGCCCGATGATTTCGTGCGCGCGCAGTTGAAGGGCATCGTCGCCTTCGAGATGCGGATCGAGCGCCTGGAAGGCAAGCGCAAGATGAGCCAGAACCGCAAACCCGAAGATGCCCAAGGCGCCATCGACGGCCTGAAGGCAACCGGCCGCCCGGTGGAAAGTCAGGTCGCCGAGATCGTCGCCAAGGCCAACAAGGACCGGTTTTAGGATTTGCGGAACGGCTGAACCAGCAGGTCGGTGAGCCGTAATTTTTGCGGGTCCCGATAATCGCCGACGCCGATCGCCATGGCGTCGTGGCCATCCCGGGGCTGGGCCCGGTAGGTGCCGAACAGGCGGTCCCAGACCGACAGGTTGAAGCCGAAATTGCTGTCCGTCTCGTCCCGATGGACGGAGTGGTGCACCCGGTGCATGTCCGGCGTCACGAGGATGCGGCGCAGGACAGCGTCGAGCCCCAAGGGCAGGCGCAGGTTGGCATGGTTGAACAGAGACGTCGCGTTCAACACCACTTCGAACACCACCACCGCCGCCGCCGGCGCCCCCAAGGCCAGGACCAATCCGACCTTGATCGCGATGGACAGCAGGATTTCCAGCGGGTGAAAGCGCACGCCCGTGGTCGTATCAATGGCCAGGTCCGTGTGATGCACCCGGTGCAGGCGCCACAGCGCCGGAATATGGTGGACCGCCACGTGCTGGGCATAGATCGCAAGATCGAACAGCAGCAGGGAAAGCCAGAAAGCGGTCCAGCCGTCCAGCCCGAGCAGGGGCAGCAGCCCCCAGCCCTGCCCTTGATCTCCTTGGGCCGCCGCCCACACCGCCGCCGCCACGGGCAGGAAGGCCGGCAGCGCCCAGGCCACGGCACGCACGGCCAGGGTATCGACCACGACCAGCGCCGCGTTACGCGGCCAGCGCCGCATCCGGCCCATGTCCGGGCGGCGCGGCCACAGGGCTTCCGCCGCCGCCATGGCGATCAGCATGCCCACGAAACATCCCAGGCGCAGCAGGGGCTCATGGGCCGATATGAAGTCGTTGAGCGCGGTCATGCCTTGGACTTGCGTCACCTGATGGATGGCTTGGAGGAATCCGGCGTCGGGCCTGTTTCCCGTTCCGAATTGGGATGTGGTTGTAGTATGGTGCCTTTTCCCCCGGGCGGCCAGCAGGGCCACGGAAATGTGATACCCGGGGGGACGCGCCGCGCCCAGCCGCACCAGGGTCGGCCGCCAACCTGGGAAGTGGTGCCTGGGAACGGATCCGGTGAACGGGTCCGGGGAAAGGGAACGGATGAACCTTAATTCGCTTCTGCATGCCCGCGCCGATGCGGGAAACCCCGTACGCGTCGGCGTGATCGGTGCCGGCAAATTCGGCTCCATGTTCCTCAGCCAAGCCCTGCATCATCCGGGCTTCCATGTCGTCGGCGTCGCCGACCTGAACCCCGCGACGGCGGAAAAGGCCCTGTTGAATACGGGCTGGCCGAAGGAACGCATCACCCGCCATTCCGCCGCCAAGGCGCTCAACAAGGGCATGACCTTCGTCACCGACGACGCCCTGTCGCTGATCGAACACGGTGGCCTGGAAGTCGTCGTCGAGGCCACCGGCATCCCCGAAGTCGGCATCAAGCATGCGCTTGCCGCGTTCAATCGCGGCCGCCACGTGGTTATGGTCAACGTCGAGGCCGACGTGCTGGCCGGCCCACTTCTGGCCAAAAAGGCGGCCGAGATGGAGGTCGTCTATTCCATGGCCTACGGCGACCAGCCGTCGCTGATCTGCCAGCAGGTCGATTGGGCCCGCACCATCGGGCTCGAGGTCGTCGCCGCCGGCAAGGGTACCTTGTACATGCCCGAATTCCACGCCTCGACGCCGGATACGGTCTGGTCCCATTACGGACTGACCCCCGAGCGCGCCAAGGAAAGCGGCATGAACGCCAAGATGTTCAATTCCTTCCTCGACGGCACCAAATCGGGGATCGAAATGGCCGCCGTCGCCAATGCGACCGGCCTGACGCCGGCGCCGCACGGGCTCGACTTCCCGGCCGTGCCGGTGGATGAACTGGCCTCGACCCTTATCCCGAAAGAGGCCGGCGGCCAACTGCACCACAAAGGGCAGGTCGAAGTGATTTCAAGCCGCGAACGATCGGGCGAGGATCTGGAAAACGATCTGCGCTGGGGCGTCTATGTGGTGTTCGAAGCCCCCACCGACTACGTCAAGCGCTGCTTCTCCGACTACGGCATGATCACCGACGCCGGCGGCGGCTATTCCGCCCTGTGGCGGCCCTATCACCTGATCGGCCTGGAACTGGGCGTGTCCGTCGCCTATGCGGCGATCTTGAAGCAGCCGACGGGGGCGTCGACCCGGTTCGTCGGCGATGTCGCCGCCTGCGCCAAGCGCGACCTGCGCGCCGGGGAGGAACTGGACGGCGAAGGCGGATTTACCGTCTGGGGCAAGCTGATGCCCGCCGCCGACAGCCTGCGCACCAAGGCCCTGCCCATCGGGCTGGCGCAGAAAATCAAGCTGAAACGCCCGATCAAACAGGGCGCCATCGTGACCTGGGACGATGTGGAGCAGGACCGGACGGACGCCACCTATCAGTTCCGCCGCGAGATGGAGACCCTGTTCGGCCCCGCGCCGAAGACCCCGGCGGGCGCGCCACCGGCCACACCCGGTGCCGCTTCGGGCGGTGGGACTGCATCCGGCCCCACGAAGCCCAAGGACAACCAGGTCGCCGCGGCAAGGAACTGACCCCTGCACGATCTCCAAAGACAAGAAAGGTGACCGCAGGTGTCGATCATCCGCACCCCGCAGGAAGCCTATGACGCGCTGATCAAAAACGGCGACGTGCGCCCCGACCCTGCCCAGGCCCATGCCATCGGGCGCCTACAGCGCCTGTCCGAGCGGCTGCAGGGATATGGATCCCAGATGGGCCGCTCCGGCTGGGCCGCGCGCCTGGGCTTGGGCGGACGCAAGCAGCCGGCGCCCAAAGGCATCTACATGTGGGGCGGTGTCGGACGCGGCAAGACCATGTTGATGGACCTGTTCTTCGAACACACCCCGGTCGAAGCCAAGAAACACGTCCATTTCCACGCCTTCATGCAGGAAGTCCATCGCCGCATCCACGCCTTCCGCGAAGCCCAGAAGGCGGGCAAGGTCGGCGAGGAAAAAGACCCCTTGCCGGCGCTCGCGCGGGTCATCGTCGATCAGGCTTGGCTGCTGGCCTTCGATGAATTCCACGTTACCGACATCGCCGACGCCATGATCCTCGGCCGCCTGTTCGAAACCCTGTTCGAACAGGGCGTGGTCGTGGTCGCGACCTCCAACCGCCATCC
>DNMS01000007.1:784-4183 GCA_003488105.1 Rhodospirillaceae bacterium | reverse complement strand
AGGTCGTTGTTGCCCTTCAGGTCATGGCCGTGATCCTTGAAGCGCTCGCCGCGGAAGTCGTCTTCCTCCAGCTTGTGGCGCTGGATCATGGTGCCCCAGGCGCCGTCCAGCACCAGGATGCGTTCGTTCAGGATATCGCGCAATTCATCGCTGCGGTCCCCGGCCAGATGCCTGGGGAAGCGGTCGGACATGTCGTTCATGGAATCAGCCTGCTTGTTTCTTGTTTGCTTGGTCACCGGCGTCGCTCCCCACCGGATGCTTGGGGCGGACGCCCAGCATGTGGCAGATGGCGTAGGTCAGATCCGCTTGGTTCAAGGTATAGAAGTGGAACTGCTTGTCGCCGAAGGCGTGCAGGGTGCGGCACTGTTCGGCGACCAGGGAAGCAGCGACCAGCTTGTGCGTGTCGGGGTCGTTTTCCAGGCCGTCGAACAGGTCGCCCAGCCAGCGCGGGATCGTCGCCCCGCAGCGCTTGGAGAAGTTGGCGACCTTGGTGAAATTGTGGATCGGCATGATGCCGGGGATGATCGGCACCCAGATGCCGGCGGCCCGCGCCTGATCGACGAAGCGCAGATAGACGTCCGTGTCGAAGAAATACTGGGTGATCGCCTGGTCGGCGCCGGCGTCGATCTTACGTTTCAGGTTGTCCATGTCGGCCTTGGCGCTGCGCGCCTCGGGATGGACTTCCGGATAGGCGCCGACGGAAATGTTGAAATCGCCGATCTGGCGCAGCCCGGCGACCAGATCGCAGGCGAAGGAATAACCCCCGGCGTGCGGCGTGTAATGGCCCGACGTGTCCTGCGGATCGCCGCGCAGGGCCACGATATGGCGCACGCCCATGTCCCAATAGTCCTGGGCGACGGTGTCGATTTCCTGGGTCGTCGCATCGACGCAGGTCAGATGCGCCGCCGGCAGCAGGTCGGTTTCGCCGAGCAGGCGCTTGACCGTGGCGTGGGTGCGCTCGCGGGTCGATCCGCCGGCGCCGTAGGTCACGGACACGTATTTCGGATTGAGCGGCGCCAGGCGCTGGATACTGTTCCACAGATTGGCTTCGGCGCCTTCGCTCGACGGCGGAAAAAATTCAAACGAGACCTCGACGTCGTCGGGCAGGGGGGCCGCGACGGAGCCGCCGGCGACGGCGGCGCGGCCGAAGGCGGCGACCTGGCGCAGGGTATCGGTGGGTGGTTTGGGCATCAGACGGTGTTCTCCAGGGTGCGGCCGACGGTGGGTTTTGTCAGAACCGGCGCGGTATCGGTGTTGGCGGCGGCGGGGGCCTTGACCGCGGACCACAAGGTCACGGTCAGGGGGTCGCCGGAAAGATGGCGGATGGCGCGCGGCGTCAGGCCGACGCTTTTAAGCCAGGCTTCGGCCTGGGCATCGGAAAAGCCCAGGCGTCGATGCTGGTGGTCGCGGCGCAGGGTTTCTTCTTCATGGGGGGCGAAATCGACGATCAAAAGCGTCCCGCCGGGGCGGACCATGGCGGCCGCTGCCTCGATGGCGCGCACCGGATCGTCCAGGTAGTGCAGCACCTGATGCAGGGTCACCAGGTCGAAGGTTTCGCCCGGGAACGGCAATTGGGTAATGTCGGCCTGGCGGACCTGGCAGTGGCTCAGCCCGGCACTATCCAGGTTGGCGCGGGCCACGGCCAGCATCTCGCGGGACAGGTCGACCCCCTGGGCATGGTCCGTGCGTCCGGCCAATAGTTCGAGAATGCGGCCGGTGCCGGTGCCCAGGTCCAGGTGGCGTTCGATGGTTTCGGGGGCAAGGTCGAGGATCGCCTTCTCGACCACGGCATCGTCGACGTGGAACGAGCGCAGCCGATCCCATTGCCCGGCGTTTTCACGAAAGTAGAGGGCGGCCTCTTCGGCCCGCTCGCGCTTGATTTGCACCAAACGTTGACGGTCGCGGGCCAGCACTTCGTCGTTGAGCGGCGCAAGATCGACCAGACGCGCCGCAAGGTCCGTCTGCGGGCCGTCCTGAGCGAGGCGGTGGAACACCCAACTGCCTTCCGGCACGCGGGCCAGCAGCCCGGCGGCGGTCAGCACCTTCAGGTGGCGGGAAATGCGGGGCTGGCTCTGGCCCAGGATGCGGACCAGCTCGGATACCGTCAGCTCGCCGTCGGCGCAGAGCGCCAAAATGCGAAGGCGGGTCGGTTCCGCTGCCGCGCGCATGCCGGCCATGGTGTCGTCCAAGGTTCTCATAAGTCGTCATATACATATAAAGATATCTTTATGTCAACTGGAAACCCTGGGCGTCCTTATCCTTTGCACCGGCCCGATGATCAGAGGTCATAACGGGCCGCACCGATTCCGCGTTGCGGAATACTCCGTGGTAGGCGTCGGACTCTTTAGTTTGGTATAGTTTTGACGCGGTCGATGATCCGGGGCGGAACCTCGGGCATTGCCTAACAAAACCGCGAGAAGTCGTGGGAGGGCTCGTTCTGGGAGGACAGCCATCATCTTTAGACGAACGGCGGGCGCCTGTTGACGGCGGACCGTTACGCGCGCGCGTGGCCCAAGGGCCGGGCCGGGCGGCTGCTGACCTGTGGGCCATTCCGGTTTTTGCAGGCCAGCCAACGACCACAAATCACCGAATAAAAATAAACGCATCGAATACCCAGCACAGGGGGAATCATGAACAATCTACGGATCAGCACGGCGAGCCGGTTGCTGCTCATCGCCATCGTGGTGACGGGCATTATCCAAGTCGCCAACGTGCTCCGAATCACCAATAACGTCGAAACCATCGACGATGCCTGGGTCGAATTTCAGGAAGCACAAAACGAAAAAGTCCGCCTTCTCGGCGATCTCCGCTCGGCCATGGGGTACGGCGGCCTGATCGAAAACTTCAAGGACTACATGCTGCGCCAGACGGATGAGTATCTGGAGAACATCAAGAAGTTCACCGACAAGTCCATGAGCATCATCAAGACCTACGAAGGCTTGGGGTTGAACGACACGGAAACGTCGGCGCTCGGCACGCTCGAGGAAATCGTCACGGTCTATGGCGCGCAGGCGGGCGAGATCGAGACGCTAACCTTCGATGCCGTCGCCGCCGAGGAGATCGACGCCAAGATCCAGATCGACCCGATGCCGGCGCTGGAGGCGCTGAAGGTTCTCGCCCAGGCGGCCGAAGGTAAAAAGAAGAAGGGTGCGAAGAAGACCAAGTCGCAGCTTCTGAATTCGATCCGCGCCCATCTGGGATTCGGCGGTCTGATCCATAACTTCAAGAATCTGATGATCCGCCGCGATGCGGCCATTGCCGACAAGGTCAAGGCCGACGTCACCGCCATTACCGCCGACGCGGCGTCCTACAAGGCTCTCGGCGTGTCGGAAAACGAAGGCAAGCTTCTGGACGGATTGCTTGGCGTCATCGCCGGTTATGGCACGGCGGCCGAGACGG
>DNMS01000007.1:0-701 GCA_003488105.1 Rhodospirillaceae bacterium | reverse complement strand
ACGAAGGCAAGCTGCTGGACGACCTGCTCGGCGTTATCGCCGGATACGGCAAGGCGGCCGAGGCGGTGTTGGCCCAGGCCGGACAGGGAAAATCGCCCCAGGAGATCGATCAGGCGCTGAGCATCGACGACAGCGCCCTGATCGAGGCGCTTGAAGGCCTGAAAGCCGAGATCAAGAATCAGCTCGATGCCAAGTCACAAGCGGTCGAAGACACCCTCGAGGGGGTGCGCAGCCTGGTTCAGATCAGCGTGTGGGTCACGGTGGTGATGCTGACCCTGCTGGTCATCGGCAGTTATTGGCTGCTGAATTACCGCGTGCGTGCGCCCATCATGGCGATCACCGGCGCCATGAACGATCTGGCCGGTGGCAACCTGGAAGCCAAAATTCCAGGCCTCGGCGAAAAGACCGAGGTCGGGGAAATGGCTGGCGCCGTACAAGTGTTCAAGGAGAACGCCCAGGAAGTGAACCGCATGACGGCGGAACGCGAGACCGAGGATCGCCGCAACCGCCGGCGGTTGCGCGGCGAAGTCCTGGCGCTCAACTCGGCGCTGGAAGAAGAGGTCGCCAAGGCGGTCGAACTGGTCAAGGATCGCGTCAACACGGTCGAGAATTCGGCACGGGCGGCGGCGGACCTGTCGCAGTCGGCCCATACCCAGGCATCGACCGTGGCATCGGCGGCGGAAGAAGCGACGATCAACGTG
>DNMS01000240.1:10404-13978 GCA_003488105.1 Rhodospirillaceae bacterium | reverse complement strand
CCTCGAACGGGCGCGGGTCGATAACGAACAGCAGGTCACCCTTGTTGACCAGATCGCCATCCTTGAAATGTATCGATTCCAGGAAACCTGACACGCGGGCGCGAATTTCCACGCGGTTCGTCGCCTCAAAGCGGCCGGTGTATTCATCCCATTCGGTGATCTTCTTGATCAGGGGCTTGGCCACGGTCACCGGCATCGGGCCCTGCTGGGCGACGGCGGGGACGGAAACTGCCGCGAATATGAAGGCGGCGAGCGCCCAGGCGGTGGACAGGGAAAGCAGACGGGGGGAAATCACCATGAGAATTGCTCTCTGATTTTTAACGGAATGACTGTTCTGGATAGGCGCAAAAAAAACCGGGCACGGGCCCGAGATATGCTTGATGCGTGAACATCGACCTCATCGGTGAAAATTTCAAGCGTGAATTTTGCACCGCAGCAAAGAAATTACCGATGCGGTCGGCGGCACGTGCGGGGCAGGGTGGAAAAATGCCCCGGTGACGGGAGGCGCTCACCCGGCCTCGGCCTTGGCGCCGCCCATGCATTGGGGGGACGCCAGGGTGCGCCCGCCGCGTGTCTGCCATTCTCCGGCCGTGTAGGTTTCCATGGACAGGGCATGAATGGCGCCGGCGAGTTCGTCCGCCAGAACGGCGTTGACCGTCTGGTGGCGTTTGATTCGATTCAGGCCGTCGAACCGGGGAGAGACGACGATCACCTTGAAATGGCTTTCCGATCCCGGGGGCACCGAATGCATGTGGCTTTCGTTGATCACCTCAAGATGGTCCGGCGTGAGGGATTCGGTCAGTTTTCTCTCGATCGACTGTTGAACGTGCACGGCATGCATCCTTGTGTTCGGGCTGTCTTAGGGTCTTAATCTAGGGACCGCCCTGCGTGACGACAAGTTTTCCCCGTTATGCGCGATTTATCCCCGTTTGGCGGCTTGCCCTGGGCACGGCGAACGGTTATTCATGCCGCAGCCGTCCGGTCCTGAAATTCGGCCAGATTCCCTGGTTCGTCGGGCGGCGGCGACGTCCGCTTCAGGAGACTCCCATGACGGCTCCAGACAACGGTTCGAGCGTGGCCGCGCAAGCGTCGGCCACCCCTGCCGTATCCCATCAAGACATGGCGAATGCCATCCGATTCCTTTCCGCCGATGCCGTGCAAAGGGCCAATTCCGGCCATCCGGGCATGCCCATGGGCATGGCCGATGCGGCGACGGTGTTGTTCACCCGGTTCCTGAAGTTCGATGCGTCGGACCCAAAATGGCCGGATCGTGACCGCTTCGTGCTGTCGGCGGGCCACGGGTCGATGCTGCTCTATAGCTTGCTGCATCTGACCGGCTATCCCGGCATGCCCATGAGCGAGCTGGAAAATTTCCGCCAGTTGGGCTCCAAGACCGCGGGCCATCCCGAATACGGCCACGCGCCGGGGATCGAGACGACGACCGGGCCGCTGGGGCAGGGTATCGCCACCGCCGTCGGCATGGCGCTGGCGGAACGCCTGCATAACGCGCGCTTCGGCGACGCCCTGGTCGATCACCATACATATGTCATCGCCGGTGACGGCTGCCTGATGGAAGGCATCAGCCACGAAGCCATTTCCATGGCCGGGCACCTGAAGCTGGGCAAGATGATCGTGCTGTGGGACGACAACCAGATCTCCATTGACGGTGGCACGGATTTGTCCGTGTCCGATGATCAGATGGCGCGCTTCACGGCGTCGGGCTGGGACGTGCAGGCGGTCGATGGCCATGATCCGGACGCCGTCGCGGCAGCCATCGAAAAGGCGCGGGGGACGAATACACCCTCCATGATCGCTTGCCGCACCATCATCGGTTACGGCTCTCCCAACAAGCAGGGGACCTCGGGCACCCATGGGGCGCCGCTCGGCGACGACGAACTCGTCCTGGCGCGGGAAAAGATGGGCTGGCCCCATGCGCCGTTCACGATTCCGGCCGATGTGTTGAACGCCTGGCGCGCCGCCGGCAACCGGGGCGCGGAAGCCCGCGCCGGATGGCTGGGTCGCCTCGACGGGTCCAAGGACAAGGCCGCATTCGAGCGCGGCGTGGCCGGCACGCTGCCCGAAGGCTGGAAACAGGCAGTTCTTGACTACAAGAAGGCCGTTGTCGAGGAGGCCCCGAAATGGGCGACCCGGCAGGCGTCGGGCAAGTTTCTCGACCTGCTCTGTGCCGCCGTGCCTGACCTGATCGGCGGCTCCGCCGACCTGACCGGCTCGGTCAACACCAAGGCCAAGGGGCTGGAGCCCGTCACACCCGACGATTTCTCGGGCCGCTACATGTATTACGGCGTGCGCGAGCACGGCATGGCCGCGGCCATGAACGGCATGGCCCTGCACGGCGGGTTCATTCCCTACGGCGGGACGTTCCTGGTGTTCGCCGATTACATGCGCGGTGCCATGCGCCTGTCGGCGCTGATGGAACAGCGCGTGGTCTATGTGCTGACCCACGATTCCATCGGTCTCGGCGAAGACGGTCCGACCCACCAGCCGGTGGAAACCCTGGCCAGCCTGCGCGCCATGCCCAACTTCGCCGTGTTCCGGCCCTGCGACCCGATCGAGACCGCGGAATGCTGGGAACTGGCGGTGGAGCGATTTGACGGTCCGTCCGGCATGGTGCTGACGCGCCAGGGCGTGCCGCTGCTGCGCAAGGATGCGGGGGCCGAGAACAAGTCCGCGAAAGGCGCCTATGTCCTGGCCGAGGCCGAGGGTACCCGCAAGGTGACATTGATGGCGACAGGCTCGGAAGTGTCCATCGCCATGGCGGCGCGGGATATGCTGCAGGCCGAAGGCATTGGTGCTGCGGTCGTTTCCATGCCGTCGTGGGAATTGTTCGAGGAACAGGACCAAGCGTATCGCAACGAAGTGCTTGGCCCGGGCACGGCGCGGGTCGCGGTCGAAGCCGCAATCCGCATGGGCTGGGACCGCTACATCGGTTCGGACGGCGGGTTCGTCGGCATGACAGGGTTCGGCGCTTCGGCGCCGGCGGGTGAGCTGTACAAGCATTTCGGCATTACGGCGGATGCCGTGGTCGCCGAAGCCAAATCACGGATCAACTAGGGATAACGCAGGGGCACAGGGGACGAATGATGAACCTTGATGTTTTAGCCGCCACGGCGCGGGAAATGGTCGACAATCACCGGGGGCTTCTGGCCGCCGACGAAAGCACGGGTACGATCAAGAAACGGTTCGATTCCATCGGTGTCGAATCCACGGAAACGGTGCGCCGCGATTACCGCGAACTGCTGTTCCGCACCAAGGGCATCGGCAAGTTCATTTCCGGCGCTATTCTGTATGACGAAACCCTTCGCCAGAAGGCTGACGACGGCACCACCCTGGTGCAGTTGCTGCAGGCGGAAAACGTCATTCCCGGCATCAAGGTCGACGGCGGCGCCAAGACGCTGCCCGGCAGCCCGAATGAGAAACTGACCGAAGGGCTCGACGGCCTGCCGGAACGGGTTGCTGAATATGTCACGCTGGGTGCCCGCTTCGCCAAATGGCGCGCGGTCATCACCATCGGCGACGGCATGCCGTCCGATTACTGCATCCACACCAACGCCCA
>DNMS01000240.1:6157-10071 GCA_003488105.1 Rhodospirillaceae bacterium | reverse complement strand
TGCGAAGCGGTCACGACCAAGACCCTGGAAGCGGTCTATCACGAGCTTTACCTGCAGGGCGTGCAGCTTGAAGGCACGATCTTGAAGCCGAACATGATCATTTCGGCATCGGACTGCCCGAGCCAAGCCTCGGCGGATGAAATCGCCGCCCGCACGGTGAAGGTCTTGAAGCGTTGCGTACCAACCGCCGTGCCGGGGATCATGTTCCTGTCGGGCGGCCAGTCGGAAGAGGAAGCGACCCGCAACCTCAACGCCATGAACGCCAACCACGGCCCGCTGCCCTGGGCGCTCAGCTATTCCTACGGCCGCGCCTTGCAGCAGAGTGCTTTGAAGGCCTGGAAGGGCGAGGCCGGCAACGTGCCCGCCGCCCAGGCCGCGTTGTTGAAGCGTGCGCAGTTGAACAGCGCCGCCTGCGCCGGCACCTACGCCGCCGACGCGGAGAAAGCCGCCTAAGGGCGGCGCAGCGTCATGGGCCGGGACATCAAGATCGCGCCGTCCATCCTGTCCGCCGACTTCGCGCGGCTGGGCGAGGAAATCCGGGCGATCGATGCCGCCGGCTGTGACTATGTGCATGTCGATGTCATGGACGGGCATTTCGTGCCCAACCTGACCATCGGCCCCATGGTGGTGAAGGCGATCCGCCCGCATACCGCCAAGCCCTTGGACGTGCACTTGATGATCGACCCGGCGCAGCCGTTCCTAAAGGAATATGCCGACGCCGGGGCCGACATCATCACGGTCCATGCGGAAGCGGACAAGCACCTCGACCGCTCGCTCCAGGCCATCAAGGACCTGGGGAAAAAGGCAGGGGTGTCGCTTAATCCCGGCACGTCGGAAAGCGCCATCGAATACGTGCTCGACCGCCTGGACCTGATCCTGGTGATGTCCGTCAATCCGGGTTTCGGCGGGCAGAGCTTCATGCCGTCGCAATTGCCCAAGATCAAACGCATCCGCGAGATGATCGGCAATCGGCCCATCGAGCTTGAGGTCGACGGCGGCGTCAACACGGACACCATCAAGTCCGTGGTCGACGCCGGGGCCGACGTTCTGGTCGCCGGCAGCGCCGTGTTCAAGGGTGATGACTACGCCGCCACCATTGGGGCGCTGCGGACAGCCGCCGCCTGATCAACTCAACGGATGGGCCGGCTGTTCCAGGATGGCCCGCGCGAAATACCGGAACGTCACGTTCATCGCTTCCGGCTTGTGGCGCCAGGCATGGGCAAGCCTGCCCAGTTCCGGATCGACCTCCTGGATTTCTCCCGCCGCCATCGCCGCCAATTGGATGCGCGCCGCGTGTTCGAAGAAAATTCCCATGACGCAGGCGGATTCCACGGTGTTGCCGGCGCAAAGCTGGCCGTGATGGGCCAGCAGGATCGCGGATTTATCGCCCATCGCCGTGGTGATGATCTCGCCTTCCTCGTCGCCGAAGGGCACGCCCGGCCAATGGGGCAGATGCGCGACGTCATCGAAAAACGCCATCGTATCCATATGGGCGACCCGCAGCGGTTCGCCGATCATCGACAGGGCCGATGAATAGGGCGGATGGGTGTGGACGATGGATTGCACGTCGGGGCGCGCGCGGTAGACGTGGATGTGGAAACGGTTCGCCATGTTCGGCGTGCCCTTGCCTTTGATGACTTTCAGGTCGCCGTCGACGAGAAGGTAGTCGGATGCCGTCACTTGTTCGAACCCCAGACCGTAGGGCAGGGTCCACATGGTGTCCGGCTCATCCCCCCGGGCCGTGAACTGCCCGGCCAGGCCACTGCCATGCCCATGCGCGGCTAAAATCCGGCAGCCGACGGCCAGACGTTGCTGCACGGACCAGTCGGGCATCTTTTCGCCGGCCAGGGCCGCGGTCATTTCCTCGATTGCCTGTTCCTGGGTTTGCGCCATCGTTGGGGCCTCCTGTGCGTTGAATGGGGTGGGGACGGGACCGGCGCGGGGCCGATGCGGAAAAGGTATCTCCCGTCATAAAATTGGGCAACCCAATTATCTATGTATTCCAGACTTTATTTGATATGGATATCTTTAGGGCGACGCAACGCGCGGGTAATTCCGCCCGCCCGGTCGAATTGATGGAGAATGTCATGGTGCCTGAAACTCCAGAGAAAGCGGATGCCGTCCTGTCGTTTTCTCCGGTCAAGGCGATCCTCCGTCACCAGTCGATCATCGAGCAGATCATGGGGCTGATCGAGTCCGGCGCCTTGCAAGTGGGCGACAAATTTCCGCCCGAACGAATGCTCGCCGACCGATGGCAGGTCAGCCGGCCGGTTCTGCGTGAGGCCTTCCGCGTGCTGCAGTCGCAAGGCATCGTCGAAAGCCGCCACGGCGACGGGCGTTATGTGCGCTCCGTCCGCGCGCTGGATGCCAATGATCTGCGCCGTCGACACCTGATCGACCGGCGCGAGTCCCTGTTACAGATATGGGAAGTGCGCGCGTTGTTGGAGGTGCAGGCCGCCCGCCTTGCAGCGGTCAATGCCAGCGAGGAACAGATCCGGGCGATTGAGCGCCCGATCATTCTGATGGGTGAAATGGCGGCTCCCGACTCCCGGGAAACCGATCTGAACATGGAAATTCATACCGCCGTCGCCCTGGCATCAGGCAACGACTATCTGGCGCAGATGATCCTCATGGCGCTTGAGGAATACCGCGCCCTCGATTTCAAGGAAGCCGTGCCCATCGAGGAATGGAAGGGGTTGCAGGAAGAGCACTGGCCGATTGCCAGGGCGATCCGGTCCCGGTCCGCCGAACGCGCAGGCGCGGTGATGACCCAGCACTTCGAAGACCTGAAACGGGCCCTCGACAAATGGTCCGGATCAACCAATTAGAGGATCGGAAACATGACCATCAAATTGTATTCCCGGTATCGGAATTCCGCCGGGCAGCGGGTTCGAACCACTATGAATCTGAAAAATGTGCCCTACGACTATATCGCCGTCGAAAACATGCAGTCCGACGATTATCAGCGCATCAATCCGCAAAGGCTTCTGCCCGCGATCGAAATCGACGGCCGGGTCTTCAGCCAATCAACGGCGATCATCGATTGGTTGGAGCGGACCTATCCGGACCCGTCCGTTTTCCCGGAGGACCCGAAAGACCGGATGGACGCCATCTCATTCGCCCAATTCATCGCCAGCGAAATTCACGCCATCCACAATCACCGGGTGCGTGACCATCTGACCGACAACGAAGGTTGGAGCGAGGAACAATCCATGGGCTGGTATTCCCATTGGATTACCGCCGGTCTGACGACGCTGGAGACGATGTTGCGACAACGGCCGCGCAAGACGACGTTCTGTTACGGCGAAAGCCCGAGCGTTGCCGATATTTACCTGGTGCCCGTGTTGTTCAACGCGCGCTGGTACGGCTTTGCGCTGGACAAGTTTCCCTTGATCCTGGGGGTCGATGCCGCCTGTGCCGAACTGGAGGCCTTTCGTCTGGCGGGTCCGGAAATGCAGCCCGATTATCCCGGACCTAGCCCCGAATACCGCTAATTTTGAAGATGTAATCCGGACTGCACACGCTCGATAGTGCGGCGCACGTCACGTTCGCTGAGATCGTCGGCGGCGATCAGTTGCCGGATGATCGGGTCGGACATCACTTCTTCCAATAACGGCTCATTCCTTGGTCGCAGGCGTGGGAAGCCGGCCAAGCGCCGGATTCTGCCGACGATCCGGGCAGCGGGGAAAACCGGTTTTCCGGGAATATTTCCATCGGTCATGGGGGCAATCTCCTCCTTCGCGTGCATCACGGCGCCGGCACGAGAGGGGGGGCGGAACTGCCGCGCGCTCACCGCCGCCGACCAGGGTCGAAGGATCGCGGGGGAATGCGGCTAAAAAAAGTCGGCGGCCCCGTCGGCGGCCATGGCGCGGGAAAAGTGATCAGCAGATCGCGTCGAGCTGCGCATCGGTCAG
>DNMS01000240.1:0-5927 GCA_003488105.1 Rhodospirillaceae bacterium | reverse complement strand
AGAGCTGCGCATCGGTCAGATTGCCGGGCACGATGGTGATCGGCACACGCAGGCGACCGGCCTGCTTTTCGACCAGAAGTTCGATCAGCGGTCCCGGGCCTTCATTGCCGGTGGCCGCGCCAAGGACGAGAAGGGCGATGTTCTGTTCCTCGTCGATCAGCTTGATCAATTCCTCGGCGACCTTGCCCTCGCGGATATAGACCGGCGGAATCTTGCCCGTGATGCGTTGCACCACCGAGGCCACGGCCTGCACCATTTCCTCGGCTTCCTCGCGGGCTTCCTCACGCATGCGCTCACCGATCGCCATCCAGTGCTGGAATTCGGCGGGTTCGGTCACGTAAAGCAGGGCCACGCGGCGGTTGGCGTTGCGCGCCCGCAGGCTGGCAAAGCGCACGGCACGGGACATTTCCTCGGATCGGTCGACGACACAGAGGAACGTAAGCTGATCGTCGCCCGGCTGGTCGGCGCCGGTCGGCTGTTTGGCGTCGGTCATCGGATTATCCCTTTCGGAATGCCGCGTTCGCTGCCCATCCTGCCACCACGGCGATGATCACGGCAAGCACGCCGTAGGCCAGAGAGTAGCGATGGGCGAGATCGTAGACCTGTGCCTCGACCCCGAACTTGCGCACAGTCAACAGCGTCGTCGCCGTGGATTGCAGCTTGTTGTCGCGGAACAGGTAGACCTCAATGGTGAAGGTGCCGACCGAAACGTTGGCCGGAAACCGCAGGCGCGTGCGGAAAAGCTGTTCGGACAGAAACACGACGTTGTCCGGCTTGGTCATATACAGGCCGATACGCTGCAGGTTGCGAATCAGCCCCTCGCGGAAATCATAGGGCGCTTCGGGCAGCAGTTTGCCCGAAACCTTGGCGCGCAGGTCGAGGTTCGTCAGCCCGATCTGCAGACGGTCGGCGTCCTCCGGGTTCATGAATTCCTTGAGCGGACGGTTGCTGGCGATGCGGTAATAGGACGGCACCTTGTCGAACACCAGTTCGTCGCGGTTGACCCATACGCCCAGCACCTTTTCCTTGCGGCGTACGACCTCGTCCCGGGCCGGGCCGCGCACGACGACGACCAGGTCGCCGGCCTGCTTCACGGCGCCGTAGAGCAACAGGTCCGTGCCCGTGAACCCGGTCGTGATCGACACGATGGGGTCCGTCAGGTCGATGGTGATGTCGCGGGCCTGGGCGCGGCCGGGCAGGGTGAGCGCCAACAGGATGGTCAGGAAGGGGATCAATTGTCGCATTGTCAGTGCCCCGCCAAGCCGATGGAGTAAAGGTCCACGGGCGTCGCGACCAGGTCGTAAGTCAGCTTGGCGCAGACTGCCAGCACGATCAGCGCCAGCATGCCGCGCAGTTGTTCGCCGCGCATGCGACCGCCGAACCGTGCGCCGAACTGGGCCCCGATGACGCCGCCGAACAGCAGGATCAGGGCCAGCACCACGTCCACGGTCTGGTTGGTCACTGATTGCAGCACGGTGACGTTGGCGGTGACGAAGATGATCTGGAACAGAGAGGTGCCGACGACGACCGACGTCGGCATGCCGAGCAGGTAGATCATGGCCGGGACCATGACGAAGCCGCCGCCGACCCCCATGATGGCGGCCAAAAGACCCACGAAGACACCGACGCCGAGCGGCAGCAGAGCGCTGATATACAGGCGCGAGCGGCGGAACCGCATCTTGAACGGCAGGCCGTGCAGCCAGTTGTGCGTGTGCTGGCGGCGCGGCACGTCGCGTTTGCGCGCCATCATCGCCCGCATGCTTTCAACCAACATCAGGAAGCCGATGATCGATAGGAACACGACGTAGCAAAGTTTGATGACCAGATCGACCTGGCCCAGTTCGCGCAGCACGGTGAACAGCCAAACCCCGACCGACGAGCCGATGACGCCGCCGACCAGCAGCACCATGCCCATTTTCAGGTCCACGTTGCCGCGTTTCCAATGGGCCAGCACGCCGGATACGGATGCTGCCACGATCTGGTTGGCTTCGGTCGCCACGGCGACGGCGGGCGGAATGCCGATGAAGATGAGCAACGGGGTCATCAGGAAGCCGCCGCCCACGCCGAAAAGCCCGGAAAGAAACCCCACGCCTGCGCCCATGCCGAAAATCGCGAATGCGTTGACCGACATCTCGGCGATGGGGAGGTAGATATCCAACTCTGTATCCCGGTGGGCTTAGCGCGAAAATGCAGCGGGTCAGGTTTGTAACCGCGTGAAATTACAAGGAAATCCTGTGCCCCCACTGAAAGTAATAATATAGCGCTCTGCACTGTAAAACCCTTAATTTGCCGTGGACAGGCGATTTTCCCGAAATCGGGACAGAATTCGTCACCAGACATGCCGAACGGGGGTCAATAGCGGGCGACTTCGGCGATGGAGAACAGGTCCGCCGGTTGCAGGACAAGCTCATAGGTCAGCTTGGCGCAGACGCCGAGAACGATCAGCGCCAACAGTCCGCGCAGTTGTTCACCCTGCATCTTTGCCCCCAGGCGGGCGCCGAACTGGGCACCGAGTACGCCGCCGATCAGCAGGATCAACGCCAGCACGATGTCCACCGTCTGGTTGGTCGCCGACTGCAGGATGGTCACGTTGGCCGATACGAAGATGATCTGGAACAAGGACGTGCCGACCACCACCGCCGTCGGCATACCCAGGACGTAGATCATCGCGGGGACCATGACGAAGCCGCCGCCCACGCCCATGATGCCGGCCAGCAGGCCGACGAACAGGCCGACGGCAAGCGGCGGCAGGGCGCTGATGTACAGCCTGGAACGGCGGAACCGGACCTTGAACGGCAGGCCGTGCAGCCAATTGTGCATATGGTCGCGACGGGACTGGTTCTTCTTCTTGCGCATCATGGCGCGCGCACTTTCCACCAGCATCAGGCCGCCGATAATCGCCAGGAACAGCACGTAGCAGAGGCGGATGACAAGGTCGATATGACCCTGTTCGCGCAGCACGGTGAACAGCCAGACCCCGACCGATGATCCCACGACGCCGCCGACCAGAAGGAATCCGCCCATGCGAAAATCGACGTTGCCGCGTTTCCAATGGGCCAGCACGCCGGAAATCGACGCGGCGACGATCAAGCTTGCCCCGGTCGCCACGGCCACGGCCGAAGGGATGCCGATGAAGAACAGCAGCGGTGTCATCAGGAACCCGCCGCCGACTCCGAACAGGCCCGACAGGAGTCCCACACCGGCGCCGACCGCCAGAATAAGGGGGACGTTCACCGACATTTCGGCGATGGGCATATAGATATCCAAATCAGATTCCTGACGGATCTAGGGGGGATCAACAGAGTTGTGCGTGTTGCCGGGACAGGCCGGGGCGGGTCGCGGCCCGCACGTTGTAGTCCCGTCCGTCCACCAAGAAAAGCCCCGGAAGTGGGAAATTTCCGTGTAACCATGTAATTAGGCCGTCGATTGGTCTTGCGATGGCCCGGCGCATCCCGAAAAATGCGGACTTCCTAATCGATCTTGAGGGTAACGACATGGCGGAGACTTTGGATGCGCGCGGCCTGAAATGCCCGCTTCCCGTGCTCAAGGCAAAAAAGGCTCTGAAGCCGCTGGCGGTCGGCGATACGCTGACGGTGATCGCAACGGATCCCAGCGCGCCCAAGGATTTCGAGGAATTCTGCGCCGCCACGGGCTACGGCCTGGTCGAGAGCCGCGCCGAAGGCGGGGAATTCACCATCGTCGTGCGCAAGACCTGATCATGGCGGCACATGCCACGATGGGGGGCGAACCACGATGGGGAGCAGATAGCGCACCTTGACCGAACCTCCGTATATCACCGATGACGTTGACGCCGGAGGGGCGCGGCCCCTGGCACGCCTGACCCTTGCCCTCGCCGTGTCGGTGGGGTTGACGCTTTGCGCCGCCGCGGTGCCCATTCTGGTCGGCGCCGAGCGCCTGATTGCCGCCGTCGGCGGCTGGGTCACGGGTTACGAGGTCGAGGTCAAAGGCAGTGCCGAATTGCGCTTTTGGGGGACGCCGGGTCTCGACGCCGACGACGTCATCCTGCGTTTGCCGGGGAATCGCTTTGTGCCCGTGGACAGTCCGCCGCTATTGCGCATCGCGCGGCTGGAGGCCGATCTCGACCTATGGGCCCTGGCCCGCGGCGCCGTGCGGGCGCGCCGTCTTGTCCTGGTGCGGCCCAGTCTGCGGCTCGACCGTGGCCCGGATGGGGCCAACAACTGGAGTCTCCGGGGCAAGCCGCGCCTGGACGGCGAGGCGCCGCCGCCGGGGACACCGGCCTTCAAGGCATCCGGTTTGCCGGGGGTGGAGATCGCGGCGCTGACGATCGAGGGCGGCGCCTTGCGATATACCGACGCGGGGCTTGATCGCGACGTTACGCTTGACGGCATTGCCATGGAGGCCGGCATCGCGCGCGCGTCCGAGGGCCGCGTGCTGCGTCTGCGCGGCGATGCCCGGTTGCGGAGCGAGCCCGTCTATGTCGAAGCCGAACTGCACCGGCTGAATGATTTCCGCGATGGCATCCGCGTGCCGTTCACGGTCATGCTCGACGCGGCGCCGGGCAGTCTCCTGGTGCGCGGCACCGTGGCCCATCGTCATCGTTGGGCGCTGAGCGCCGCGATCGACCTGGACCTGGACGACCCCAAGGCTCTGGCCGCCGCCTGGCCGCCGGCACCGGCCGATCTGATCGGTCAGGCCTCGGCCCGCCTGCAGGCGGACGTGAAGGGTGGGCGTATCGACCTTGCGCTCCGTAGTCTGGTCCTGGGTGCTACGGACATGACAGGGCGCATCGCCGTCGATCTGGACGACAAGCTGCCGCTGATCGAATTGGATCTGGCGGCCGGGGCCCTGGACCTGCGTCACGCGGTCGCTGCGGCGCGCCTGGCCGGATTGTTTCAGCCGGCGGTGGGATCGGCGTCCCGCCGCTTCGACATCGGCGGTCGGGGGCGAATCAAATGGGCGCGCCTGAAGGTGCCTGGGGTCGACCTGGGCGCGGGCGGGCTCGGTCTGTCGTGGCGCACGGGGGAGCCGAACCTGGCGGCCGATATCGGCTCGCTGCCGCTGTTCGGCGGCACGCTCAGTGCGCGCATGGAAGCCACGGCGAATGAGGGCAAGACGGCGCTGTCCCTCGCGGTGTCGGGCAGCGACCTGGATGCAGCCCTGATGACGGCAAGCCTGCTGGGCGGGCATGGTGTCGCCGGACGTCTGCACGGCAATCTGGATGTTCTTGCCGTGGGTGCCTCGGGGCCGGAGATGCTGGCGGCCACATCGGGCGGCGGGCGCGTAACGCTGTCGGAAGGGCGCATCTTCGGCTCGCCCCTGCAGCGCGCGGTCGATAAGGACAAACGATCCATTGGGCTTGGTCGGGCGTCCATGGATTTCACGATCGAGGGCGGCTTGGTCGCGAGCGACGAACTGCTTCTGGATTTCGAAGTCGGCCATGCCCGCGCGGGCCTGACCTGGGACATGCCGTCGGGCGATGTCACTGTCCGCTTCCAGCCGTCGCCGGTGTTTGAGGGCAGGGACGCCCCGCCCGTTGTGTCGGGTCCGTTGTGGGAAGTGTTGCTGGCGCGATAGACGGCAGGGCGAAGAAACGCGCCCTAGAACACCAGTTCGCCTTCTTCGTCGCCGGTGGCGATGACGATTTCGCCCGAGTCGGACAGGTTCTTGGCGACCTGCACGATGGCCGACTGGGCCTCGTCCACGTCCTTCAGGCGCACCGCACCCATGGCCTCCATGTCTTCCTTCATCATCTTGCCGGCGCGTTCCGACATGTTGGAGAAGAACAGGTCCTTGACCTCGTCCGACGCCCCCTTGAGGGCCAGCGCCAACTGTTCCTTCTCGACCTGACGCAGCAGCGTCTGGATGCCGCCCGGGTCGACCTTGATCAGATCGTCGAAGGTGAACATCAGCTGCTTGATGCGCTCCGCACTCTCGCGGTTGCGTTC
>DNMS01000232.1:16192-16462 GCA_003488105.1 Rhodospirillaceae bacterium | reverse complement strand
AGTCTTGCCGCCGGAGCCAATTAAAAGGGCCAGTCCTGAGACCAGGGCTGGCCCTTTTTCATTGCCACGCTCGCCCGGGATCACTCCGCAAACGTCAGGCACAGCGCCGTTACGTCGTCGGCGCAGGGCCCGGAATGATTCTCGATCAGGGCCGCCAGCCCCTGTGCCGCGCCGCCGTCGTGATCCGTCAGCCGGCGGGTAAGCCGCTCGAAGGCATGGGCGCCAGGGGCGTCGCCGTCCATCAGGGTGAACAGGCCGTCCGTGAACAGC
>DNMS01000232.1:12837-16096 GCA_003488105.1 Rhodospirillaceae bacterium | reverse complement strand
GGGATCCGCCACGGGGAATGTCCAAACGCCGCAATTCGTAAGGAAAGTTGCCGCTGGCGCCGACGGGCAGGCCCTTGCCCTGGCCGGGCACGGGATCGCCGCCACCAGCAGGAAACGTCGCGGGATGAGGGACTCCGGCGGCCGCGTAGTCGAACCTTCGGGCCGTGACATCGACGATCCCATACAACATGGCGGCATATTCGCCCGTCGGCAGGGCCTGTTTCAGTATTTCATCGAGCCTGCGAAGCACGGCATCAGGCTGACCGTCACATGCCGCCACAAGCGCCTGCAGACGAATCGCATTGACGCCGGCGACCGGGCCGTGGCCGGTCATATCGGCGATGAACAGGGCAAGCCGCCCATCGGCCAGAACCCGCCCGCCCCAGATATCCCCGTTGACGCCGCTACAGGCGATCGACCATGCCGCGAGGCGCACCCCGGCTCCGCCGCCAAGCACCGCGGGATCGGGCAACAGGGATTTCTGATAGCGCGACAAAGCCGGGGACAGGCGGAGATCGGCGTCGCTGCCGATTTCCATGCTGGCGGGCAGGACGGCCGCCCGTGCCATGGCTTCGACGAGATCAGGGTCCGCCGGCAGGGTGTGCGGCGGCGTGGCGGCATCGCCATGGCGGAGCATGACCGCCCCTGCCCCGGACGCCGAGATCGTCAATGCCGCCTCGGGCAACGCGGCGGCGCCGTCATTTGTCATCACGCGCCAATCCCCGACGGCCCGCAATCCATCCGCGACCCCGTCCGGCACCGGCCCGACCAGTGCGACGGCGGGACGGGGCACGGCAGTTCCGGTGGGACCGGGCGCCGGTGCGTGCCGCACCATCACCTCGACGATATTGCCGGTCCCCATATAGGCCATCGCCTCGAACGCCATTTTCCGGGCCATGGCGATGCCGCGCCCGTGGGTATCGAACGCCCGCTCCAAGGTCAGGTCGACATAGGCATGCCAATCGAACCCCTTGCCTTCGTCGGTGATTCTGAAACGTGTGTGCGTGGCGGTCCGGGTCACCTCCACCGTGACCCGCCGGTCCTTGTAGGGGGCTTCGCGTAGCCGCGCGTCGATGACCGCGTCCCAACGGCCCTCGGCCATCAGGGCCGATTTATTTTTGTAATCCAATTCAAGATTGCCGTGCTCGACGGCGTTGATCATCAATTCCGACAACCCCATGGCAACGACAGTCGAACGCTCGAAACCACCGGCCAATAGAACGGCCAGGGAATCGGCTTCCTGCGGCGTCATGAAGACGAAGCGGCCCTCGGCCAGCAACCTGATCGCGCCGGATCGTTTGGCCAGTTCCTGCTGAAGGCGCTGTTGGCGGGCGAAATTGTCGGCCGCCCCGCGCACGACCGACACCAGAACGTCAACGTCATAAGGTTTGGTCAGGTAGTAGTAGACGCCCGCCTCGATGCCATCGACGATTTCGGCTTCAAGGTCCATGGCCGTCTGCATGATCACCGGAATGGCCTTCAGGTCCGGATCGCCCTTGATCTTGGCGAGCACTTCCATGCCGTCCATTTCAGGCATTTTCCGGTCCAGAAGAATGGCATCGTACTGCGCGTCGCCGCCGGAGAGCATGGCCCAGGCCTCGGCGCCGTCACCGGCCTCGTCAATCACGAAGCCCTCGGGCTCCAAGCAATATCTCAGGGTCTGACGGTTGAGATCCTCGTCATCGACAATCAGGATCCGGACATTCGGCATGCCGGTTTCCCCGCTGGATCAATATGGGTCAGGGCTTGAACGTGAACAGCGTGTCGAAACAGGCCAGGTCGAGGACTTCCTTGACGCTGCCGGTCATGCCGGAAAGCGTGATTTTCCGGCCTTTTTCCTGTGCAGCTTCGCGCAGAATCAGCAGAATTCCCAACCCCGCCGAGTCAATGTACTCAACCGCGGAAAGATCAACGACGATGTCCGGCAGGTTCCCCCGCATCAAGGCCAGCGATAATCCGGAAACTTCGCCCCTGTCCGAAAATGTCATCTGCCCGGAAATCCGCGCCGTGACCGTATTTCCCTTCTCCGCAACTTGGTATTTCACCCTCAGGACTCCTTTGATCAGGACCCTCCGCCCTCGGACTCCAGTTTACACACACCCGGGCACCGAAATCAGCAGATTCCGCCTTCAACCAAACGGGCCCGGCATCACGCCATGCCCAGCATCGCCCGCGCCTCGGCCGGAGTCGCCGGCTCGCGTCCGAACGCTTCGGCCATCTGGGCGACGCGCTTCACCAGCTCCGCGTTGGTCGGGGCACCCAGTTCCGGATAGGGATAATCGCCAAGGCCGATCGCCACATGCCCGCCCATTTCCAGCGCCAGCGCCGCCGGGCCGAACAGGTTGCCGACCTTGTTGTTGACCGACCATTCGTATTTGAAGCCCTGGGGCAGGAATTCCAGATGCGCCATCAGGCCTTTGATATTGCCCGGGTGGCCGCCGAGATAGCCCGAATCCGACAATGCAAACAGCAGGTAGGCCGGCTGATCGACCAGGCCCATTTCCAGGAACGCCTCGAACATGCGGGTGAACGGCACGGTCCAGGACACGATCACCGGCTTGACCCCGATTTCACGCATGCGCTCGGCGAAATAGGCGCAGGTCTTGGGCGTGTTCACATAGGCCAGTTCGTCCGTCTTCATGCGCTTGGCCGCCCGGTCGTAGATATCGACGTTGGTCGAGCCGATGTCGATGGGCGCAAAATCAGGCTTGATGGCCGGGTCCTGCGACGCCCTGACGATGTGCTGCAAACGGGCCTCGTCCGAGGATTTCAGCGTCACCTGGCCCAGGGTCGGATGGATCATGATGTCGCTGGCCGCGCGGATTTTGCGGATCGTCTCGAAATAGACGTCGGGATCATGGTTGGGCGAGCCGTCGGCGTTGCGTGCGTGGTAGTGGCAGATCGACGCCCCCGCCTCGCGGCAGGCGGCGGCCGCCTCGGCGATTTCGTCGGGCGTGAACGGCACGTTCGGATTAACGTCGCGCGCCATGTATTCGTTGACGCGAACCTCGATGATCACCTTTTTGCCGAAACCCGGCACGGTGGATTGAAACTTCATGGCCTGGATATTCCCTGCGGTATCAGGCCCCCCTTAAGCTTGTTGGTAGTCCCGGATGGGGGGGCGCGTCAATTGATCCGCCCGGAAACCTGGACGGGCAAGACTTGCCGTACTATCTCAAACAAGGCGGCGCCGGGCGGCGCCGCATTATTCGGAGGATTCGCCGTTTGCGGCCCTGTCTGGCGCTTTTGCCCCTCGCCC
>DNMS01000232.1:10133-12682 GCA_003488105.1 Rhodospirillaceae bacterium | reverse complement strand
CGCCCTGACGGTTCTGGCAACCGTGTCGGGAACACCCGCACGGGCCGCGGACTGCCGCCTGCCGGACCTGGAGACGACCACCCGGCTGACGGAAAAGCGCGGCAGCATCCGATTTTCCAACGGCTTTTCCGGCAAGCAGTTGGAAGCCAAGCGCCGCCGCGCGGGAGGCGCTGCGGCCCAGGCCGACTGGCATCCGGTCGGGCTGATGGGCCGGGATTTGAAATGGGAATTCCGCGTTCAGGTACAGGGCCAGCGCTTGCAGAGGGGGTTTTGCATCGGGCTGAAGGACGCGGAACTGACCATCGGCTACGACCGCATCGACGTCTATGTCGACCGCCGCTACCGCCCCGGCAGTTGCCAATACGACGTGATCCTGGAGCATGAGAACCAGCACGTGCGCAACTTCCGGGACACCCTGGCAAGCTATATACCGGACATCCGCGCCCGTCTGGCCGACGAAGCGGCCGCCGCCACGCCGCAGATTGCAGGCTCCATGAACTCCGGCGCCCGGTATTTCGTCAATCTTCTACGCGACCGCCTGACGCCCCTGATCGAGCGCATGCAGCGGGACATGGCCGCCGCCGACGCACGGCTGGACACCGCCGACAGCTACCGCGCGACCCAGGCCCGCTGCGACGGCTGGTGACCTGCCCCGGCAGGCTCAAAGGGACCTGCCTTTCTTGATCGCATCCGCCCCGAATTTACCGCGCACGCGGTCCATGGCTTCCTCCACCTTGCGTGGACGGTCGCCCGCCTCGGCCAGCAGATCGCCCGTTTCCGGCCGGCCGGCGCCCAAGGGTTCGATCATCTGCACGCCCGTCCCGATCAGGCGGAACCGCGTCCCGTCGGCCTCTTTCTCCAGCAGCGGCAGGGCCGCACGGTAAATGGCCTCGGCCAACTGGGTCGGGCGGTCCAGCCGGCGCGAGCGCGTCAGTTGCCTGAACTTATCCGTCTTCAGCTTGAGCACCACGGTCCCGCCGGTCAGGCCCTTGCGTTTGAGGCGCGCGGAAACCTTTTCCGACAATCGCCAGAGCACGGATTTCAAGGCGTCCAGATCGCCGATGTCGTCTTCGAAGGTGGTTTCCGCCGAGACGCTTTTGGCGTCGCCGCCCGGCGTCACCTGGCGGTCGTCCTGGCCCCGCGCGAAATTGTAAAGCCGGCTGCCCATGGCGCCGTAACGCACCATCAGGTCCCGTTCGTCAAAGCGCAGCAGGTCGCCGATGCGCGCCACGCCATCCTTTTCCAAACGTCCGCGCAGGCTGGCGCCGACGCCCCAGATCAGGCCGACGGGCCTGTCCTTCAGGAAATCCGCCGCGTCGGCACGGCCGATGGCGGCGAAACCGCGCGGCTTGTCCAGGTCCGACGCGACCTTGGCCAGGAACTTGTTATAGCTGAGGCCGATAGAGGCCGTGACGCCGACCTCGTCCTCGATCCGTTTGACCAGACGCACCAGGGTCGCCGCCGACGGCCCCTTGTGCAGGACCTGGGTCCCGGACAGGTCGAGAAAGGCCTCGTCGATGCTGATCGGCTCCACCAGCGGCGTCAGGTCCTGCATCATGGCCCGGATCTGATGGCCGACGCGTTGGTACTTTTCCATATCCGGGCGGATGACCACGGCCTTGGGGCAGCGCTTGAGTGCCTGGAACATGGGCATGGCCGAGCGCACGCCGGAGATTCGCGCGATGTAACAACAGGCCGCAACCACGCCCCGCCGGCCGCCGCCGACGATCACCGGCCGCCCGGCGATGGCCGGATTGTCGCGCTTCTCCACGCTGGCGTAGAAGGCGTCGCAGTCGATATGGGCCAGGGTCAGGGAGGCAAGCTCGGAATGCCCGAAGGTCCGCCGGCCGCCACATTGCGGACAGCGCCCGGCCGAAGCCCCCGGCGGGGTCTCCCACAGGGTCGCGCAATCCCGGCACACGGCAGTCGTCATCCGGCGGCATCCCGGCATAAGCAATTGAACGACAAGCAATCTTGACGCCCGCCCCTGAAGGGCGCGACTATGTTACGAGCAGTCACGACGATGTTCCATCCGCATGCTAAGATGGCGGTCGGAAGATGCTCAAAAAGTACCGCCACAGGCGGAAAGGTGTTCGAGGATGAGTGATCCGATCTCACCCGCCACAGAGTCGAATGACTTGCGGGATGCACAGCTTGAGATTCGGCAACTGAAAGAAACCGTCGCCGCGCTCCGCGAGGAACTTGAAAACAAGGTCTTCGACATGCAGCGCGTCGAGCAGGAAGCGCGCGCCGAAGGCATCGACGAGATCAAGCAGTTGAAGGATACGGCCGCCGCTTTGCGGGAAGAAATGGAACAACTGAACTTCGCCCGCCAAAAGGAAGTTCAGGAAGAACGCGCCGCCGGCAACGACGAGATCACCCAGCTGAAGAACACCATTCAAGCGCTACGCGACGAGATGGAGACGCTTAAGCTTGAAAAGGAACGGGAGTTGAACGAGGCCGTTTCCGCCGGGCGCGACGAAATTCAGCAGTTGAAGGCGACCGCCGCCCGTCTGCGCCAAGAGATGGAAGACCTGAACTTCAGGCAC
>DNMS01000232.1:5797-9970 GCA_003488105.1 Rhodospirillaceae bacterium | reverse complement strand
CGGGACGAAGTCGGCGAACTGCAACAGGCCATCGTCACCTTGCGCCGCACGCTTGAGGTCAAGTCCCAGCGAGGTTCCGAAGCGCGGCAATGAGCAGCAACCTTTCATCACCCGGCACGGTGGAACGCGACAGCGTGGGCAACACCCCTGCCCGTTCCGCCGAGCCGTCAGTGACGAACGAAGAAATCACCCGCAAGCTGCACGAGGCCGACCGCCGCCTGAAACAGGCGGAGATGTTGTTGAACGTGTCGCGCCGGGTGGCCGGCATCGAATCCCTGGACGAGGTTCTGGAAACCCTGGTCGAGGTCATCGTGTTCGAGTTGAAGGCCGAACGCGGCACCCTGTTCCTCAACGACCCGGCGACGGGCGAGCTTTATTCCCGCGTCGCCCAGGGTAATTTCCAGCGCGAAATCCGCATCCTCAACAACACAGGTATCGCCGGCGCCGTGTTTTCAACGGGCATCGGCGAGACCATCGACGACGCCTATTCCGACAAACGCTTCAACCGCTCCGTCGACGAACAGACCGGGTTCAAGACCGACACCATCTGCGCCGCCCCGGTGAAGACGGTGAAGGACGAAATCATCGGCGTCGTGCAGTGCCTGAACAAGAAGAACGGCGAGGCCTTCAACGACGACGACCTGGCGTTGCTTGAGGCCATCACCACCCAGGCCGCCGTTGCATTGCAGAGCACGCAATTCGTCGAGAGCATGAAGAAAAGCCGCGAACAGGAAATGAAGTTCCTGGACATGGTCTCGGACGTGACCTCGAACCTGGAACTGGGCTCGCTGCTGTCGCGCGTGATGTCGGAAGCAACCCGCATGCTGTCGGCAGATCGCTCGACCCTGTTCCTCAACGACGAAAAAACCAACGAGCTGTTTTCCCGTGTGGCGATGGGAGATTCCCTGGGCGAAATCCGCCTGCCCAATCATCTGGGGATCGCCGGCGCCGTGTTCTGTTCCGGCGACACCATCAACATCCCTTACGCCTACGCGGACCTGCGCTTCAACCCAGCCTTCGACAAGAAGACCGGGTATTTCACGCGCTCGATCCTCTGCGTGCCCGTGGTCAACAAGGCGGGCAAGATGATCGGCGTGACCCAGGTCCTGAACAAACGGGGCGGGCCGTTCACGGAAGAGGACGAAACGCGGCTCAAGGCGTTCACGGCACAGGTTTCCATCGCGCTGGAAAACGCCAAGCTGTTCGAAGACGTCCAGAACATGAAAAACTACAACGAAAGCATGCTGGAAAGCATGTCCAACGGCGTGGTCACCATCGACGAGGACGGCAAGGTCGTGACCTGTAACGCCGCCGGCCTGCGCATCCTGCAATGCGAGGAAGAAGACGACATCATCGGCAAGGAAGCACAGGAATTCTTCGCCATCGAGAACCCCTGGATCAACGAGCGCCTGGAGCTTCTGGAAGAAAACCAGGAACCGGACATCACCATGGACCAGGAGCTTAAACAAGGCGGGGAAACCAAGTCCGTCAACGTGCACTTCCTGCCGCTCATGACCGAAGAGGGCAAGAAGCTTGGCTCCATGTTGATGATCGAGGATATCTCCTCGGAAAAACGCATGAAGTCGACCATGTCGCGCTACATGGACCCGGGCCTGGCCGACCAGCTGATGAAGGGCGGCGAGGACATCCTGGGCGGCAAGAGCCTGGAAGCGACCATCCTGTTCTCGGACGTGCGCAGCTTCACCACCCTGACCGAAAGCCTGGGTCCCCAGGGCACGGTGCAGATGCTGAACGAATACTTCACCATCATGGTGGACTGCATCTCGCGCGAAAACGGCATGCTCGACAAGTTCATCGGCGATGCCATCATGGCCGGGTTCGGCGTGCCGCTGCCGCTTGAGGATTGCGAGGACCGCGCACTCCGCGCCGCCATCGCCATGCTCCGTGAATTGGACGAATGGAACGTCATCCGCGTGAAGAAGGGCGACATGCCCATCGACATGGGCATCGGCCTGAACACGGGCAACATCGTATCGGGCAACATCGGATCACCCAAGCGCATGGACTTCACCATGATCGGCGACGGCGTGAACCTGGCCGCGCGACTGGAAAGTGCGTGCAAGCAGTATTCGGCGCGGCTGCTGATTTCCGAATTCACCTACCGCAAGCTCAAGGGCACCTACCGCATCCGCGACATCGACAAAGTGATCGTCAAGGGCAAGACCGAACCGGTCGGCGTCTATGAGGTTCTGGACTTCCACACGGACGAAACCTTCCCCAACCTGATGGAAGCGGTGAACCACTTCAAATCCGGCCGCGGCCATTACGACAAGGGTGATTGGGACAAGGCCACCAAGGCCTTCAAGGAAGCCATCGCGCTCAACCCCAACGACAAGCTGGCGGAGACCTATATCGAGCGATGCGAGCTTTTGAAATCGGATCCGCCCGCCGATTGGAACGGCGTCTGGATCATGACCTCGAAATAACGGGGTCCGGTCCACTGCCCGTGTCCTTCCGTCACTTCCGATCTGTGATCGTCCTGCAACATTCCAAAGCTACCATCGGTGGCGGACCAACACGCGCGGAACCATGACCGTCAGAAACCTCAGGAAGCTGTTCCACCCTACCTCCGTCGCCGTGATCGGCGCGTCCGAGCGCAAGGGGGCTGTCGGCAATCTGGTCATGCACAATCTGCTCGAAGGTGGCTTTGACGGCCCCATCATGCCGGTCAATCCGAAGCGTCGGGCCGTCGCCGGCGTCCTGACCTATCCGGACGTCGCAAACCTGCCGGTGATCCCCGACCTGGCGGTCATCTGCACACCGCCCGACACCGTGTCGAAGATCATCGACGATCTGGGCAAGCACGGCACCCGCGCCGCCATCGTGCTGACGGCCGGGCTCGGCACCACGCAGGCGTCCGGGGGCAGCGGCACGGCACAGGCCGAGGTCCTGGCGACGGCGCGGAGTTACGGCATGCGCCTGCTGGGCCCCAACTGTCTCGGCCTGCTGGTGCCGGGGATCGGGCTCAACGCCAGCTTCGCCCACCTGCCCGCCCTGCCCGGCAACATCGCCTTCGCCAGCCAGTCGGGCGCCATGTGCACGGCGGTGCTGGATTGGGCACGGGCGCGGGGCATCGGTTTTTCCCATTTCATCTCCATGGGCGACGCGCTGGATACGGATTTCGGCGACGTGCTCGACTACCTGGGCAGCGATCCGGGCACGCGGGCGATCCTGCTGTATGTGGAATCGATCCATGAACGGCGCTCCTTCATGTCGGCCGGGCGGGCGGCGTCGCGCAACAAGCCCGTCCTGGTCATCAAGGCCGGGCGCAGCGACGCCGGCGCCCGGGCCGCGCAATCGCATACCGGCGCCCTGGCCGGCAGCGACGCGGTCTACGACGCCGCCTTCCGCCGTGCCGGCATGTTGCGCGTCGACACCATCGAGGAAATTTTCGCCGCGGTCGAAACCCTGGCCCGGGCGCCGAAGTTCCCCGGCGACCGGCTTGCCATCGTGACCAACGGCGGCGGCATCGGTGTGATGGCGGTCGACCGGCTGGCACAAACGGGCGGACGGCTGGCCGAATTTTCCGACACCACAATGGCCGCGCTGGACAAGGTGCTGCCGGCATCCTGGTCGCACGGAAACCCCGCCGACATCATCGGCGACGCGCCGCCGGAACGCTATGCCGCCGCCATGCGGGCCGTGCTGGCGGCGAAGGAAGCGGATGCCGTTCTGGTCATGCACGCGCCGACGGCGACGGCATCCAGCACCGCCGCCGCGCAGGCGGTCATCGATGTGGCGCGGGAAACCAAGGCTCCCGTGCTCGCCAATTGGGTCGGCCAGGAAGCGGTGGCCCCCGCCCGCAAGATGCTGCGCGATGCGGGCGTGCCGACCTATGACACGCCGGGCGAGGCCATCGGCGCCTTCATGCACCTGATTACCTACAAGCGAAACCAGGAAACGTTGACGGAAACGCCGACCTCCCTACCCGCCCAGTTCAACCCGGCGACGGCGGTCGCGCGGGTGATGATCGAGGGCCACCTGGCCAGCGGCGACGCCATGATGAGCGAACCGGCCGCCAAATCGGTGCTTGCGGCCTACGGCATCCCGACGGTGGAAACCCATATCGTCACCACGCCCGCGGAAGCCGCCGCCAAGGCCCAGGCCATGGGCTACCCCGTGGCCCTGAAGATCCTGTCACCGGACATCAGC
>DNMS01000232.1:3107-5614 GCA_003488105.1 Rhodospirillaceae bacterium | reverse complement strand
AGGACATCAGCCACAAGTCGGACGTCGGCGGCGTCGACCTGTTTCTCGACACGGCCGAAGCGGTCACCGCCTCGGCGGAGCGCATGTTGAAAATCATCGGCGAAAAGTTCCCCGATGCGCATATCGAAGGCTTTACCGTGCAACGCATGGCCGACCGCGCGAAGGCACACGAACTGATCGTCGGCGTCACCTGCGATGCCATCTTCGGACCGGTCATCCTGTTCGGCCAGGGTGGCACGGCGGTCGAGGTCATCGCCGACCGGGCGGTATCGCTGCCGCCGCTCAACATGCACCTGGCGCGTGATCTGGTGACCCGGACCCGCGTCTGGCGCCTGCTGCAGGGCTATCGCGACCGCCCGCCCGTGGACATGGACGCCCTCTGCCTGACCCTGGTCCAGATATCGCAGATGATCGTCGATATCCCCGAGATCATGGAACTGGATATCAACCCACTGTTGGCCGATGAAAACGGCGTGCTGGCGCTGGACGCCCGCATTCGTGTCGCCCGCCCCATGGGCGACCGGTCGCGCGACCTGGCGATCCGCCCGTACCCGGCAGAGTTGGAGGAACCGTTCACCTTGCACAACGGCCTCGAGGTATTGCTGCGCCCGATCCGGCCGGAAGACGAGCCGGAGCATCGCGAGTTCCTGGGCCGGCTGACGCCCGAGGATATCCGATTCCGCTTCTTCGGTTTGGTCCGCGAATTCCCCCATTCGGAAATCGCCCGCCTGACGCAGATCGACTACGACCGCGAAATGGCCTTCATCGCCTCGGCGCCCAAGGCCGGCGGCACCGGCCATGAAACCCTCGGCGTCGTACGCACGGTGACCGATCCCGACAACGACACCTGCGAATTCGCGATCATCGTGCGCTCGGACCTCAAGGGTCAGGGCCTGGGTTACAAGCTGTTGGAAAAAATGATCGGCTATTGCCGGGCGCGCGGCACCAAGACCATGACCGGCCAAGTCATGGCGGGAAACCACCCCATGCTGGACATGGTGCGGGCACTGGGATTCCGCGTGAAAAGGTTGGAAGACGAGCCGGTGATGGAGACGACCCTGGACCTGGCCTGATTATTTGCTGGTGGCGACGAACACGCCGTTCCAATCGGCCGGCGGCGGGTTGATCATGTATTCGTCGATGCGTTCGTCATAGATATCGCACAGCGGCCCCAGGTCGGCCTCGAGGTCCCAACATTTCGGATAGGCCCGAATGTCCGCGACCATGCGCTTCGCGGTCTCGAAGTCCATGGACCGATAGGTATCCATCATCTCCTTGATCATGCCCTGGATCTTCCGGAATTCCGGCTTTTCAAGCACATCCGTGTCGCCAAGAAGGCCGTAGATGTAGGTGCCCTCGGTTTTGCCCTTCACCTGAATGAAGTCCAGATCGATGGTCGCCAGCTCGTCTTTCACGGCTGCATTCGTCGACGGCCCAAGGACGACGTTCATGCCGTAGGTCTTGCTTTGCCCTTCCAGGCGGGCCGCCAGGTTGACGCAATCGCCCAACACCGAATAGTCGAAGCGCTGATCCGACCCCATGTTGCCGACAACCGCCGGGCCCGAATTCAAGCCGAGCCCCACCTTCAGCGGAATGTGCTTGCGGCCTTCTTCCTTGGCCTCGATTTCCAGGCGCGCGTTCAAGGGCTCCATTTCGGCCAGCATGGCCAGCGCCGACCGGCAGCCGTCCATGGCGTGGTTGGGGTTGTCCAAGGGCGCGTTCCAGAACGCCATGATGCAGTCGCCCATGTATTTGTCGATGGTGCCCTTGCGCTTCAGGATCGCGTTGGTCAGCGGCGTTAGCAGCTTGTTGATCAGAGCCGTCAGGCCGACGGGATCGAACTGTTCCGAAATCGTCGTGAACCCGCGCACGTCGCAGAACAGCAGGGTCAATTCGCGCATTTCGCCGCCCAGCTTCAGGCTGTCCGGGTTGTTGGCCAACTGTTCGACCATGTCCGGCGACAGATAGTGGGCGAAGGCGCCGCGCACCTGTTTCTTCGACGCCTCTTCGCGGACATAGTTGAGATAGGTCAACGTGGAATACAGAAGGAAGATGGCGACCAGGGTGAAAACCGCGTCGATCAGCATCCGATATTCGGCGAAGGCGTGCCAACTGCCGAACCCGACGCCGGCGGTGGTCACGGCGAACACCATGAAGGTCCACAGCGCCCCGACCCAGGGCACCAGGACGATCATCGCCAAACCGCCCAGCAGGATGACCGACAATTCCATGCCCTGAGCGAAGTTGGGGCGGGTCAAATAGGCCTTGTTGAGCACGGTTTCGATGATCTGCACATGGACCTCGACCCCGGGAATGTTGCTTTCCGTCGGGATGGACCGAATATCCTTGAGGCCGATGGCGCTGGTCCCGAGGATGGTCAGCTTGCCCTTGATCATCGCCGGGTCGGCGGTGCCGTTCAGCACGTCCACGGCGGATACGTACTTGGCCTTGTCCGACTTGGAGAAGTAGGGCCACATCCGGCCGTTCTGGTCCGTGGGAATTTCCAG
>DNMS01000232.1:0-2886 GCA_003488105.1 Rhodospirillaceae bacterium | reverse complement strand
CCGGTGGCGAGGCGCAGCATCTCGACGCTGAGCGCCGGGAACATGTCCTTGCCCTGAACGAACAATGACGGAATGCGGCGGATGATGCCGTCCTGCTCGGGAATGATCGAGAAGATGCCATGCCCACCGAACCGCCCGCCGGCCGCCTGTTCAATGACCGGCACGTTACGCACCAGGGCCGGGAAGCTGGGCAGCAGGTCCAGAGGGTCGGGCACGTCGGTCCCGTATTTACGCACGGCGATGGATTTCTTCACCGGCGGCAGCTTGACGCCCTCAAGCTCGTTTTCCACGGTCGACTGGCCCAGCACGACGCGCGAGCGCTTGATGGTTTCGGCGAATATCTCGTCGTTGGACTTGAACTGGCGGATCTTGTTCTTGGTGTCCTCGTCCAGGCCCTTCAGGGCATCGGCGATGGCGGACGGATTCATTCTGTCGGGTTCGGCGAAGACAATGTCGAAGGCCACCACCACGGCGCCCATCTTCATCAGGTTCTCGACCAGTTGCGCGAGAATGTTGCGCGGCCACGGCCACTGGCCGACCTCGCCCAGGCTCTTTTCGTCCAGATCGATGATGGTGACCGGCTTGCGCTCGGGCGGCGGAATTTCGCGCGGCTTCATCTGCTGATAGAAGTCGAACCCCTTCAGCCGCATGAATTGAACGGGCTTGGGGTTGGCGATGTAGAGGGTGATGAACCCGGCCAGCAGGACATAGCCGACGATGCGTTCCAGCCGGACGGCACCGCGGAAGAAGCGATAGAACCCACGGCCGATGGCGCCCAACACGCGCATCACCACGCCGGGCTTCTTCGGTCCTTTCGGCACCGTCGGCGGGATTACGTCCGCGCGGCCTTCATCAGGCAATTCTATGCTCCCCTTTCTCGCCCCCCCGGTTCGTCTTGGACGATTCCGGGACAGACTACTCCCGTCCCCTGGCAGGGCCGGCACGCCATTTTACCCGGCATTCCACCTAACAATGTGGGAGTTACCGCCACATTATCACAGGTTCCCGCCCACGCCACCAGCCCGAAAGCCCGCATATACGGAAATTCGGAGCGCCGAAACGCCGTAAAACCGGGCCGTTCAGGCTGCGTCATACGCGCATCCCCTGTTCATCCCGTGTTTACCATCATACATTAACCTGACGCTGGGATATTAGGAGCAGCGGGAATTCCATGGCGGAACCCAACAATACGGCGTGGCTGAAGCCCTTCGTCAAATCACTCATGCCGACCTTTCGCGAGGTCGTGCTGATGTCGGCCTTCATCAATCTGGTGGCCCTGGCGACGCCTGTATTCTCCATGCAGGTGTTCGACCGGGTCGTGTTCCACAAGGGCATCTCGACCCTGTGGGGGCTGGTCATCGGCATGATCGCCGTGATCATCTTCGACCTGGTGCTCAAGCTGGCGCGCTCACGAGTGATGCAGACCGTGGCGCTGCGCGTTGACGTGCTGGTCGGCCGTCAGTTGTTCGACAAGCTGATGTCGCTGCCCCTGTCGGAACTGGAATCCAAACCCGCCGGCCATTGGCAGGGCCTGTTCCGCGATGTCGACACGGTGCGCAACACACTGTCCGGCGGCTCGGCCGTACTGATCACCGATCTGCCCTTCGTCCTGATGTTCCTAATCCTGATCATCGTCATCGCGCCGCCGGTGGCCCCGGTGCTACTGGTCATCTTGCCGTTGTTCATGTTCGTCGCCTGGAAATCGGGCAACGTCATGGCTTCCGCCAACCAGGAGGAACGCCAATCCTCGATCTCGCGCGACCAATTGATCGCGGAAATGATCCAGGGGCGGACCACGATCAAGGCCCTCGCCCTCGACCAGGCCATGCGCCCCCATTGGGAGCAGAGCCACGCCGACAACATTGAGAAGTCGGCGGTGCGCGGTGCCAAGACCGATTTCTATTCCAACCTGGGCGGCTCGCTGACCATGTGCACGACGCTGCTGATGACGACCGTCGGCGCGCTGGCCATCGTCAACCAGGAAATGACCATGGGCTCGCTGATCGCGGCCAACATGCTGTCGGGCCGGCTGCTCGGGCCGCTCAACCAGCTGGTCAACCAATGGCGAACCTTCAATTCGTTCAAGCAGTCCGCAGATCGCCTGGGCCAGACTTTCGAGACGACCAGCGAGCGAGCGGAGTCCGAAATCGAACTGGAAGCCCCAAAAGGCGAATTGCGCACGGAAAACGTCACCTTCAATTACGTCGAAGGGACCAAGCCGATCCTCAACAACGTCACCGTCAGCCTGCCCGCCGGCGGCATCCATGCCCTTGTCGGGCGCAACGGCTCGGGCAAGACGACGCTGTTGAAGGTGCTGCAAGGGCTGTACCGGCCGACCAGCGGCCGCGTTTTGTTGGACGGCGCCGACATCGCCCAGTTCACGCGCCACGAATTGGCCGACTGGATGGGCTACGTGCCGCAGGAATGCGTGCTGTTCGCCGGCACCATCCGCGACAACATCGCCCACCGCCATGCCGACGCCTCGGACGAACAGGTCATCAAGGCGGCAACCCATGCCGGTGTCCACCACTTCATCATCGACATGCCCGACGGCTATGCCACCGACATCGGCGAGGCCGGCTCGCGCCTGTCCGGCGGCCAGCGTCAGCGAATCGCCATCGCCCGGGCCCTCCTGGGCGATCCGTCCGTATTGATGATGGACGAACCGTCGGCCAGCCTGGACCGTCAGGCGGAACAGGCGCTGCGCGAGACACTGCGCGAAATTTCCAAGACCCGCTCCGTTATTCTGGTGACCCACAGCCCAATTCTGCTGGCCGCCTGTGACGATCTGATCGCCCTCGACCAGGGCCGCGTCGCCCTGGCCGGGCCGTCGGCGGAAATCCTGCCGCGCCTGTTCGGCCAGCAACCCATGGAACGTCCGCCCGA
>DNMS01000011.1:9507-10377 GCA_003488105.1 Rhodospirillaceae bacterium | reverse complement strand
CGGCGACGCCTTCCAGCGCCGTGCGGATCATGGAAAGCAGTTTCAAACGGTTTTCGCGGACCTTGGCGTCGTCCGCGTTGACCGTGACCTTGTCGAAAAAGGCGTCGACGGGTGCGCGCAGGCCGGCCACCGCCGCCATGGCGGCGGTGAAATCCTCGGCCGCGACCTTTTCCGCGATCGCCGGGGCCGCGTCTTCAAGCGCGCTGTAAAGCGCCCGTTCCGCGTCGTCCTTCAAAAGCGTGTCGTCGGGCTGCGCCGCGTAGGACGTTGCGTCCTTCTTTTCTTCGATCTTCAGGATGTTGGCGGCACGCCGATAGGCGGTCGAAAGATTGCCGCCGTCGTCGCTGCCGAGGAAATCCGCCAGCGCTTCGACCCGGGCCAGCAAGCGCACTAGATCGTCTTCCCCACCAAGCGCGAACACCGCGTCGATATGGTCGTGCTTCACGCCCTTCTCGCGCAGATGAACCTTCAGCCGATCAGCGAAAAAGGCCAGCAGGTCCGGCCCGACCGCATCGCCCTTGCCATAAAGGTCCCGGGACTGGGCGAAGGCATCCAGCAGCGGCAGGCGCAGCTTGTTTTCAATGATCAGCCGGATCACACCAAGGGCCGCGCGGCGCAAGGCATAAGGATCTTTCGAGCCTGTCGGCTTTTCGTCGATGGTCCAGAACCCGACCAGGCTGTCGATCTTGTCGGCCAGCGCCACGCACACGCTTTCCGGCTTCGACGGGCAGGCGTCGGAGGGACCAAGCGGCGAATAATGCTCGGCGATGGCGGCGGCCACGGCCTCGCTTTCGCCATCAAAGCGGGCGTAATAGGCGCCCATGACGCCTTGCAGGTCGGGGAATTCACCGCCCTGATTTTGGCCAAGAT
>DNMS01000011.1:5410-9345 GCA_003488105.1 Rhodospirillaceae bacterium | reverse complement strand
CCTGCAGCTCCGGGAACTCGCCAACCATCTCGGACACGAGGTCCGCCTTGGCGAGGCGCGCGGCGGAGCGCACCTTGTCGCGGTCGGCACCCGGCACGTAGTCGCACAAGGCAACCGCCAGCGCCTGCATGCGGTCGACCTTTTCGTCGAGCGTGCCCAGCTTGGCATGGAACACCCGGTCCTTCAGCTGCGGCGCCTTGGACGCCAGGGTCGTCTTGCGGTCCTGGTCCCAGAAAAACTTGGCATCGGCCAGGCGCGCGCGCAGGACGCGTTCGTTACCCGCAATCACCTGGCGGCCGCCGTCGGCGGTTTCCCGGTTGGCGACGACGACGAACTTGGCCGCCAGATTGCCCTTGGCGTCCAGGCACGCGAAATATTTCTGATGCTTGCGCATGGAGGTGATCAGCACTTCCGGCGGCACGTCCATGAATTCGGCGTCGATTCCCCCCATCAGCACGATCGGCCATTCGACCAGCCCCGCGACCTCGTCCAACAAGGCCGGGTCGTCCTTCAAGGTCACGCCGGCGCCCTTGCACATTCTGGCGGCGTCGACGGCGATGGTCTGCTTGCGGGCGTCCGGGTCGATCACGACCTTGGCCGCCTTCATCGCCTTTTCGTAATCGGCGAAATCGGACACCGAGAACCCGGCGGGCGCCATGAAGGCATGGCCGCGCGTCGTCACCCCGGCCTCGATGCCCGCGAATTCCAATTCCAGGCCTTCCTGGTCGTAAACCGCCAGGATCGAATGCAGCGGCCGTACCCAGCGCGCCTTGCCGCGGCCCCAACGCATGGACTTGGGCCAGGGCAGGGCCTGCATGGCGGCCTGGAGGATGTCCGGCAGGATCAGCCGTGTCTTGCCGCCCGCCTGTTCGACCTGGGCGAACAGGAAAGTGCCCTTTTCCGTTTCCCGTTCCGTGACCTTGGTGTCCTTGGGCAGGGATTTCATGAAGCCCTGCTTGGCCTGTTCCGGCGCGTCGGCGCGGGGGCCACGGCGTTCCTCGGAAATGTCGGCCTGTTTGGCCGGCAGACCGTGGACGACCAGGGTCAGGCGGCGCGGGGTGACGTAGGTCTGCGCATTGGTGAAGGACAGCCCGGCACCCTTCAGGCCGTCGCCGACCAGGCGTTTCAGGTCATCGGCGGCGCGCGCCTGCATGCGGGCGGGGATTTCCTCGGACAGCAGTTCCAGAAGAAGCTCGGGCATCACGCGACCTCGACCCCTTGGGATTTCATCCAGGCCCTGGCCGATCCCTTGGCCAGATCGCGCACGCGCAGGATGAACGCCTGGCGTTCGGTGACGCTGATGACGCCCCGCGCATCCAGCAGATTGAACAGGTGCGACGCCTTCAGACAGTAGTCATAGGCGGGCAGCGCCAGGTCCTTGGATAGCAGGTGCGCGCATTCCTTTTCCGCATCTTCGAAATGGCGGCGCAGCATGTCGGTCGAGGCATGTTCGAAGTTATGGGCGGAATATTCCCGCTCCGCCTGCAGGAACACGTCGCCATAGGTCTTGCCGCCCTTGTCCTTGGGCTGGCCGTCCCAATCCAGGTCATAGACGTTTTCCACGCCCTGCACGTACATGGCCAAGCGTTCCAGCCCGTAGGTGATTTCCACGGGCACCGGATCGCATTCATAACCGCCGACCTGTTGGAAATAGGTGAACTGCGTCACTTCCATGCCGTCGCACCAGACTTCCCATCCCAGGCCCCAGGCGCCCAGGGTCGGGCTTTCCCAGTCGTCCTCGACAAAGCGGATGTCGTGGGTGTCCTTGTCGATGCCGATGGCATAGAGGCTTTCCAGATAGGTCTGCTGCACGTCCGCCGGGCTCGGCTTCATGAGCACCTGAAACTGGTAATAATGCTGCAGGCGGTTGGGGTTCTCGCCGTAACGGCCGTCGGTCGGGCGGCGCGACGGCTGCACGTAGGCGCATTTCCAGACGTCATCCGGCTTGCCCAGGGAGCGCAGGGTGGTGGCCGGGTGAAAGGTGCCCGCCCCCACTTCCATGTCGTAGGGCTGCAGGATCACGCAGCCCTGGTCGGCCCAGAACTGCTGAAGCGTGAGGATGAGCGACTGAAAGCTCGGCTTGTCGCCGGAGGTATTCGCCATGGCGGCGGGTTCCAAAGGATTTGCGGTTAAGAAATCGCGTTATGTTGCGGTGCCAGAAAATAGGGGGCGGGGTCCGGACGGTCAAGGAAGGAACCGCACCTTCGTCACTCCGGATAGGGACAGTCGGTTTTACCGCAATTTCGCATGCCCTGGGCGGCGACGAAGGCACCGCATGTGGCGCATTCAACCATGTCCTCGACCTCGGGCGTCTTGGCCTTGGCGGGCCCGGATTCCTTCATCCGGCGGGCTTCCTGGCGGTCGAGCGTGCGTTTCTGAGCCTGCATGCGGCCCAGCCACTTGAACGCGTACCACACGGCGGCGATGGCCAAGCCCGTGAACAACAGTTTTTGGATGGAAAATCCGAACATGCTGCCTTTTAGGGGCTGGACCGGCGGAGGGTCAAGAACAACACAATCACTCTAAACACGTTTTGATTGATTTACATTTTCAAAAACGAGTAGAAGGTTATATGCGCTCATCCACTGATATTGAACTGAAGAAGCATGCTTATGACATTGCGTGGCGTTGGTTTGAGCTTCACGCGAACCAAAGGCTTTTGCTCTTTAGATTTTATATTTTTTTTGTCGGCATTTGTTTCGCCGGATACCTGACGTCCGTCGAAAAAAAGATAGCTTTTGGTGAATGTTTCATCCCCATTTTAGGACTCGTGATTTCGTATTCTTTTAGAAGGATTGATGCGAGAACAAGTCGCCTAATAAAGATATCAGAGGCAGCATTAAAGGAATTGCAGAAAGATATATCAACAGTAACATATAAATCAAAATTGAGGTTATTAGAAAATGCTGACGACTTAAAAAAAGGAGAGTTAACTTACACGAAGATATTTACTGTAATTCAATTTGCAACATACATGATCTTTGTTTTTGCTTTTTTTGTTAGTATTGATCGTATTTCTGACGCTCTTTGCCCGGTATTAAAAAAAATAGAAAAAATTCTAGCGCTTATTTTATAACCCGAAACGGTTCCAGATCAGACGTTCCTCAATGGCGGCGACGGCCTGGCCCGCCCAATCGGGGCCGGCGGGGGCATCGGACAGAGCGCCGAACCGCAGGCGGCCGAAAAGTCCCCGCCGTTCACCGACCAGCCGCAGCTTCACCTTGTCGCCGTAGCGCGCGCGCATGACCGCCCGCAGATCACCAAGGCCGTCGATCAGGCCCAGGTCCAATGCCCGGGTCCCGGTCCAGAAGGCGCCGGAAAACAGGTCTTTTTCCGCCCCCTTGAGGCGATCCCCCCGGCGGGCACGCACCATGTCCTTGAAGGCTTCGTGAATGTCGCCCTGGATGTCCTTCAGGTGTTTCACCTCGGCCGGTTTTTCCGGCTGGAACGGGTCGAGCATGGCCTTCTTGTCGCCGGACGTATGCAGGCGGCGTTCCACCCCCAGCTTTTCGATCAGGCCCTGCAGGCCGAATCCGCCCGACACCACACCGATGGAGCCGATGATGGAGGACGCATCGGCATAGATTTCATCGGCGGCGCAGGCCAGCCAATAACCGCCCGACGCGGCGACGTCTTCGGCGAAGGCGATGACGGGGATCTGCTTTTCGTCGGCCAATTGCCGGATGCGGCCGGCGATCAGGGCCGACTGCACGGGCGAGCCGCCCGGCGAATTGACGGCCAGCGCCACGGCCTTGAGATTGCGCAGCTTGAACGCGCGCTGAAGAACGCCTGCCTGGCTGCCCAGGCTGAGCCCCCGGCGCAACCCGCCCATGGCCCCGATGACGCCGGATAGCCGGACCACGGCCACCGTGGGCGGCGGATCAAGCAAGGCGCCGATTATGGGAAGTGCGCCGAGACCGCGGGATTCCGGCTGG
>DNMS01000011.1:0-5194 GCA_003488105.1 Rhodospirillaceae bacterium | reverse complement strand
TTGAGATCCGCGCGGACCTGCGACTTGAGCGCCGCCATTTCACCATCGACAAGGTCGAACTTGGCATCGGACACACTGGCGACGTCGCGGGTGATCCACTTCTGGCGCTGGACCATTTCCTTTTCGACGTGATCCTTCAGACGATCCAGCTCGTACGCCAAATCGTCCTTCATCTGAATTTTGATCTGATAGACGTTCTTGGCCAGGGTGCTGACGTAGAACAACACACCCAGAACGCCCAATGCGATGAATGCGCCAATAACGGCGATAACCGCTGCGTTACCCACTATTTCACCGGCCCCCGAAGACCGTCCCTGAATTTTTGATATTTGGCGTCGTTGCGCGCCGTATATTATGTAAGCATTCTGTAAGGAATATCCCAGGTAGAGGCCGGCCTGACAAGTGACGAGACGCACAGATTTGGCCATTTTCTAGACCTCAGGGGCGATTTATCGCGATATCCGCATACCCCCGTAGGATTCGATCCACAGGGGCCGAAAAATCACCCCCCGGTTCATGCAAAACCAAGGGTGCCTGCCTGCGGCTATTCGCCGCCGCGTCCTTGATTCCCTGCGCGATCATCCGCCCCGGGCGCTCCTCTCCCGACTTGCCTTGAACCGGCTGCAGGGTGACCGCGCCGAGAGACGCCGACATGAGATCCGCCAGTTCATCCCCCCGTCCGCCATGATGGATGAAGGTGACCGTGCCGCCGCCCCGCACCAGCCGGGCGGCCGCCCGCACCCAATCGGCCAGTTCGGCCCGCCCCTCCACCGTCGCCATTGCCTTCACCGGATCGGGCGAAGGGCGCGAGCTGCCGGCCTTTTGAAAGGGCGGATTGGCCATAACATGATCGAACGCCCCGGCCCCGATGCCGTCCGGCGGGGTCAGCAGGTCGCCCGCCATGAATTGGACCGCATCCGCCATGCCGTTGGCCGTGGCGCTTTCGCGGGCCAAGGCGATCAGCGGTTCCTGAATATCCAGGCCGGTGACCGTCACCCCGGCCACGCGATGGGCCAGACACAACCCCGCCGCCCCGGCACCGCATCCCAGGTCCAGCACGCGATCGCCGGGCCGGGCCGGAACGGCCGCCTGCATCAGGATCGGGTCAATGGCGGAACGGTAGCCGCGCCGGGGCTGATAACAGACGACCCGGCCGTCCAGCAGGCGGGTCTCCTCGGCGTCGATGGCGGCAGAAGTCATGACGCGCCTCAATCCAGGGGATCGCGTTCACCGCGGGCGATTTCCTCGGCCTCGACGATGACACGTTTGGCACGGGCAAGGTCGTCCTCGTCAACCATGATGCGGCGCTGGATGGCCAGGACATTGCCGTCCATGAAACTGGCATGCATGTCGAACACCTGGGCCGGCACGTCAAGCGCGGCCAGCCGCGCCTGCATCCAGGACAGCAGCACGGGATCGTTGGTGCGGAACAATTCGACCATGGCGCGCCCCTTCCCCGCCCCGTCCGTCGCAGTTGACCATGGGGCCTGACGGTCTCTATGCTCACGGCTCCTGGAACAACCGTCAAGCGACGAACAATCGGATATAAGGGGAAGCGCCGTGGCCCTTGTGGTCGACCTTGAAGGCGAACGCCAAAAGAAACCCAACCTGGACAAGCTTCAGGCCCTGGTCGCCGACGACCTGAAGGCCGTGAACGAGGTCATCGTCCAGCGCATGGAAAGCCCGGTCGCGCTGATTCCGCAGCTGGCGGGGCATTTGGTGGCGTCCGGCGGCAAGCGTCTGCGCCCCATCCTGACTCTCGCCTCGGCGCGTATGTGCGGCTACCAAGGCAACCGCCACATCCCGCTGGCCGCCTGCGTCGAATTCATCCATACGGCGACCCTTCTGCACGACGACGTGGTCGACGAAAGCGAACTGCGCCGGGGCCAGGCCTCGGCCAACGCGGTCTGGGGCAACCAGGCCAGCGTGCTGGTCGGCGATTTCCTGTTTTCCCGCGCGTTCCAGGTGATGGTCGCCGACGGCGCGATCAAGGTGTTGAAAATTCTATCCGACGCCTCGGCCGTAATCGCCGAGGGCGAGGTCATGCAACTGATGACTACCGGCGACACGGCAACAGGCGAAGCCAACTATCTGGAAGTCATCACCGCCAAGACGGCGGAACTGTTCGCCGCCGCCTGTCGCATCGGCGCCGTGGTCGCCGAACGCCCCAAGGCGGAAGAGGACGCCCTGCTGTCCTACGGCACCAATCTGGGCATCGCATTTCAGTTGATCGACGACGTGCTGGACTATTCCGCCAAGCAGGCCGAACTGGGCAAGACCGTGGGCGACGATTTCCGCGAGGGCAAGATTTCGCTGCCGACGATCCTGGCGTTCAACCGGGGCAACGAGGCCGAGCGCACGTTCTGGCGCCGCACGCTTGAGGACATGGACCAGACCGACGACGATCTGGCCCATGCCATCACCCTGATGACCAAGCATCATGCGCTTTCGGATACGGTCGACCGGGCGCGGCATTACGGCGCCGTGGCGCGTGATGCGCTCGGCATCTTCCCCGACAATGCGCAGAAACAGGCACTGCTGGAACTGGTCGATTTCTGTATCGAGCGGGCGTACTGACCAAAACCCGGCGCCCGGCGCCGGCCGGCCGCGATCCCCGGTTCAGTCCTTGGACTTCTTGCCGCGCGGTTTCAACTTCGCGCTGTCCTTGCCATCGAAATCGCCGACGCCGCTTTCGATGGCATAGCAGGCCAGCCGGACGGACAGCGGAATTTCCACCGTCTTTCCGTCGCGCTCACCCTTTTCATAGTACTGGATGATACGGGGCTTCAGGCCCAGCGCCTTTGCCGCGTCCTTCTGCGACAACTTGTGGCGCTTGCGCCAATGCCGGAATGCGTCGCCATCCATGCTCATGTTCTGTAACTCAAGTGTCATGACAATCTAGTTCGTCTCGACAAAGGTGATCAATGGGGACCAATCCGCCTGAGCATCCAGGGATCGCCGGTCACCCTTGTCGAACACGCTGACGCCCGAATAGGCCCCATCCGTATACAGCGCCCGGTCGGCGATGATCGTCCCCACCGGATGTTCCAGGGTTTCGATGAACGTGTCCAATTCCTGGGCCGAACGCGTGCGCGCCCGCACCCGGTTGCCGACCAGGATTACCGGCTTCTTGTGGCTGCGGATCGGCTTCAGGTCGTCGATCTTCTTCAGGAACCGCTGCGTCGCCGCCTGATCGAAGGCCGAGGGCAGGATCGGCAGGATGATGACCTCGGCCATTTTCAGCAGTTCACGGAACCGCGCCAGACCGAGCGCCGCCGGCGCATCGATGACCAGACGCTGCACCTTCTTGGGCGGCGCCTTGAACGTCTTGGTCCAATCCAGCCCGGTGATGTCCGGAAGATCCGCAGGGCGACGCTTGAGCCAGGACAGGCTGCTTTTCTGACGGTCGACATCGGCCAGCGCCGTGTTCAGGCCGCCTTGGGCAAAGGCGGCGGCCAGGTTCGTCGCGATGGTCGTCTTGCCGCAACCGCCCTTGGAATTTGCGATCAGAATCGCGCGTGCCATATCCGTCGCCCCTCTGCCGACCTGCCGGCGGCTATTTGCCCTTGCGCCAGAACGGCGGCGCCTTGGTAAAATTGTCCCAATCGGCCAGCAGGCGTGGCTCACTGTCGTAGAGCCCCCGCGCGTGCCAGCCCATGATGGCGGCCGAGGCCGCGCGGATCGCGTGTTCCTTGCCACTGCGTCCACCCTGATGGCCCTCGGCGAGGTCAGCCAGCAGGGTTTCCGCCACGGCGACATCGTTGAGGTGGCCGAAATCGTCCTGAAGGCGCTCCAGCGCACGCAGGTACTTCTTCTTGGCCGGCGTTTCATACAGCGCCTGCAGGAAATCGGTGTTGTAGCGCAGCTTCTTGAGCCGGATACGCAGAAGATGACGCGCCGGCACGTCCAGTTTCGCCAAGCCGTCGCCGGCCCGCAACGCCTTCTTATGGGCGCGGCTCAGAATCGGGCCGGCCCAATTCATGATCGGCTGGGCCAGCGGATGGTCCGGCGGACAGGGCTGCGGCGCCCAGCCCTGGGTTTCCGTGAAGGCCGACAAGCGCAGCACCAGCCCGGCGTAGCGCGGCGATTTCAGGGCTTCGCGCACCAGGGCATAGGCGTCGAGCCTGCGGTCCTCGGCGGCGGCGGCCAACTCGATCATGGCCGCCGGCTCGACCCCCGCCTTTTTCGGCGGGCCGAGAATTTCGGCAACGAACACGTCCCAGTCGCGGGCCGGGCCGAACTGATCGGCGATCCATTTCAATTCCACCTTCAGCCAGTCCACCCGGGCCGGATCGAGCAGTTTGGAAAATACCGACAGCATGGAGCGCATGCGCCGGACGGCGACACGGAATTGATGCACGCCTTCGGGGTCGGTGCCGTCGATGGCGGGTCCTTCGTTGGCCAGCATGTGGCCGGTACCGGCGCGCAAAATCTCGGCGATGGCCGCGTTGACCGATTGATCGGGGCGCAGGACCGTACGCCCGGCGCGCACGGGAACAACCTTGGGCGGCGTCAGCAGCCGGTAGCCGCGCGCCGCCTTGGTTTCCTGAATGATCGTCAGGCCCGCCGTCTGCTGTAGCTCCAGCGCCACCTCGAACAGGTCGCGGGGATCGCCCTGCAACAGCTCCAGCTCGCATTCCTGGATCTTCTCGCGCAGCTTGGCGCGGGCGCCCTTTACCGGGATGCCCGCGGCGTTGCGATTGACGGCGACGACCTCGCCGTTGTCGATGGCAATCTCGATGCGGCTTTCCGGGCCCATGGCGCCACGGCGGGTCACCACCGCCCGTTCGCGGGTAAAGCGGGTGCGGAAGGTTTCCTGCAACTCGCCGGGCAGGACAAGGCCCATGACCTCGACCGCCGCCTCGGGCAAAAGGTCCAGGCGCGGGGTCAGGCTGTCGACTTCCTGTTCCCATTCGCCGCGCGCGAACAGGGCGCCGGTGCCGTCGTTTTGCGATTTCACGTTCTGGATGAACCGGCCCTTCTTGCGGCGCACGCGCAAGGTCGCCCCCCGCCGGCCAAGCCGCATGTCCGGGGTGTCGTAATAGACGCTTTCCAGATCGTCGGTAACCCAGGTGATATGGCCGCTGGACAGGCCCTGGGCGGCTTTCCGGACGGCGCGCAACTGGGCAACCGTGCCACCCAGCTTGCACTCGTATTCCCGCTCATCCTCCCCACCGGCCCGGGAAGTCGTTGA
>DNMS01000112.1:7420-7805 GCA_003488105.1 Rhodospirillaceae bacterium | reverse complement strand
CCCGCTTTCGCGGGAATGACGGAACCGCGAAAGACAGCGTCACCCCCGCGCAGGCGGGGGGCCAGTCCTTACCCTTCTCACTGTCTCACCGTCTCAGTGGTTTTCTTCCCTTATCGTCTCCGGCACCCGCGACGGCTTGGTCAGGATGAACCAGGCACCGTAGGCCATGACGGCGGCGGTGAGAGCGATCAGATAGCCCGGCAGGTCACGGAAAAAGACGATGTAGACGAGGCTCGCCGACATCGCCGTGCAGGCGAAAACCTTGGCCGAGACCGGAATGACCCCATAGCGGTCCCATTTCCGTAACGGCGGGCCGAACAGGCGGTGATGATAGAGCCAATCGTGAAACCGTTTGCTGGACCGCGCGAAACACCACAGCGCAATC
>DNMS01000112.1:6688-7259 GCA_003488105.1 Rhodospirillaceae bacterium | reverse complement strand
CACAGCGCAATCAGCATGAACGGCGTCGTCGGCAACACCGGGAGGACGACGCCGACCACGCCCAGGGCAACGAAGCCCCAGCCGAGAACGATCAGCACGGCGTTCCTGGCAGCCCTGGTCACGCGGATTTCCTTTGCCCCCGTTAAGCGGCGGCGGGTCATCTTCGCGGCGACGCGATGTCGCCGCTATATTACCGATGGCTTAGATGATTTCCCACCGCTGGCGTAGTACTGTTACACAATTCCGGGCGGAGAAGAATTCGGATGACGGGAAGGGACAAAAAACCGGCGCGATCAGCGGATGCGCCCGACACGGCCCTGCTCTCCGGTCTGGATCATCTGGACCAGGGGGTGTTGGTTATTGGCGCCGACCTGATGGTCCGCGCCGGAAACCGCATTCTTTACGACATCTACGAATTTCCCGAGGGCTTCATCCGTATCGGCATGCCCATGGCCGATGTGTTTCGCTTCCTTGCCTTGCGGGGCGATTACGGCCCCGGCGACCCGGACGAAATCACCGAAAACATGCTGGACCTGATCCGCCATGGCCGGCGGTTCAACACCGAAATCCG
>DNMS01000112.1:6475-6639 GCA_003488105.1 Rhodospirillaceae bacterium | reverse complement strand
CACCGGGCGGTTCGTCGAAATCCGCCGCTCGCCCCTGCCTGACGGCGGCATGATCGCCGTCACCACCGACGTGACCGACCGCCACGACGCGGCGGAAGCGCTCCGCCACAGCGAACAACGGTTCCGCGACATCGCCGAGATCGCCTCGGACTGGTTCTGGGAAA
>DNMS01000112.1:5425-6301 GCA_003488105.1 Rhodospirillaceae bacterium | reverse complement strand
GGACTGGTTCTGGGAAATGGACGCGGACCTGCGGTTCTCCTATTTCTCGGACCGCAACCGGGAAATGCTGGGGTTCGACATGGCGTCGATCATCGGCAAGCGGCGCACCGACGTCACGCCCGAAAACATCGATGCCCGGAAATGGCGTGACCATCTGGACGATCTGGAAGCGCACCGCCCGTTTCAGGATTTCCGCTATGACATCCGCCCCCCCGGGGCCGACATTCGCCACATTTCGATCAGCGGCAAGCCGGTGTTCGGACCGGATGGGGATTTCCTTGGCTACCGCGGGGTCGGGCGCGACGTCACCAGCGAGAATGCCGCCGAAACCGCATTGAAGGCCAACGTCTCGTTGCTGCAGGCAACCCTGGACGCGACCGCCGACGGCATTCTGGTAACCGCCATGGACCGCCGCATTCAGGCATTCAACCAGCGTTTCGTTGAAATGTTCGCCGTGCCCGACGACCTGATCGCCTCACGAGACGCCTGGAAGGTGCGCGACTGGGTCGCCGACCTTGCGGAACAGCCGGAGGCCTTCATCGCCGATGTGGAGCGGCTTTATGCGGACCCGAGCCATGAGTTCCACTCTACCCTGGAACTAAAGGACGGCCGGATCATAGAGCGCTACACCCGCCCGCAATACCTGGGCGACACCATCATCGGCCGCGTCATCAGTTTCCGCGACACGACCGAACAGATCCGCACGGCCGAGGAGCTTCACTCGCAGAAGGCATTGCTGGAAACCGTGTTCCGCGATGTGCCCGACGCCATGGTCCTGGTCGATGCGGACCGTCGTATCAGCATGTGCAATCCGGCGTTTACCCGGATGTTCGGCTTCGAGATCGACGACGTCATCGGCCGCACGGCGGAATTTCT
>DNMS01000112.1:3621-5247 GCA_003488105.1 Rhodospirillaceae bacterium | reverse complement strand
CCCTGCATCATCCCCTACAGGCACAAGAACGGAGAGGTTTTTCCCGGCGAGACCGTGGCCTCATCCCTGCGCGCCCAAAACAACGACATCATCGGGTTCATCGCCGTCATCCGCGACGTCGGCGCCCGGATCAAGGCGGAAACCGAACGCCTGGAAGCCTTGGAGGTGGCCGAGGACGCCAACCGGGCAAAATCCGCCTTTCTCGCCAACGTCAGCCACGACCTGCGCACCCCCTTGAACGCGGTCCTGGGGTTCTCCGAGATCATCAAACAGCAGCTTTTGGGCCCCGTCGGCCATCCCAAATACGTCGAATACGCCAAGGACATCCGCGACAGCGGCACTTATCTGCTGGATCTGGTCAACGACCTGCTGGACATTTCCACCATCGAGGCCGGCCAGCGCGCGATCCGCCGCGAATCAATCCGCCTGGCTCCTTTCTTCGCCGAATGCACCAAGGCGGCAACAGCGCGGGTCACCAACGGTGCGATCGTCGGCGTAAACCTGGACCCGGAGATGCCGCCCCTCAAGGCCGACCGCCGGGCCTTGAAACAGGTGATCCTGAACCTGTTGTCCAATGCCTTGAAATTCACGCCGCCGGAAGGAAAAATCGTCCTGAGCGCCCGCCGGACCGGGGACCAAACCACCTTCAGCGTCGCCGACACGGGCAAGGGCATTCCCAAGGAAAACCTGAAAAACATCACCCGCGCCTTCGAACGGGGCCAGTCGAGCGCCTATGCCACGGCCGACGGCACCGGCCTGGGCCTGGCCATCGCGCGCTCCCTGGTCGAACTGCACGGGGGTGAATTGACCATCGACAGCGAGGTCGGAAAGGGCACCGAGGTCGCGTTTTCCATCCCGGACCCGGCCTAGGCCTGGGACTTATACTCCTTGGCGCGGCGGCGTTTTTTTGGCAGAACACGGGGCTGCCCATTTTTCTGAACCGGAGCAATTCCATCCATGACCGACCCCACGCCCCCTGCGGCCGTTGACGGCAAAACTTCCGCCGAACCGGACGCGGACGGCCCCCGCGATTTCATCCGTGACATCATCCGCGACGATCTGGAAGCGGGGCGGGCCCAGGGCGTGGTCACGCGGTTTCCACCGGAGCCCAACGGCTATCTGCACATCGGCCATGCCAAGTCGATCTGCCTGAATTTCGGCGTCGCCCAGGAATTCGGCGGTGTGTGCAATCTGCGCTTCGACGACACCAACCCGGCCAAGGAAGAACAGGAATTCATCGACGCCATCATGGCCGACGTGCGCTGGCTCGGTTTCGATTGGGGCGGCAATCTGTTCCATGCCTCGGATTATTTCGAACAGCTTTACCAATGGGCCGAACATCTGATCGAAAACGGCCTCGCCTATGTGGACGAACTGTCCGCCGACGAAATCCGCGAATACCGCGGCACCCTGACCCAGCCGGGCAAGCCGAGCCCCTGGCGCGACCGGCCCGTGGACGACAGCCTGGATCAGTTCCGCCGCATGCGGGCGGGCGAATTCGCCGACGGCGCCAAGGTCCTGCGCGCCAAGATCGACATGGGCCACGGCAACATGAACATGCGCGATCCGGTCCTGTACCGCATCGTCAAGAAACCGCACCCACGCACGGGCGACACCTGGTCGATC
>DNMS01000112.1:0-3411 GCA_003488105.1 Rhodospirillaceae bacterium | reverse complement strand
GACACCTGGTCGATCTACCCGACTTATGACTACGCCCACGGCCAGTCGGACGCCCTGGAACAGGTGACCCATTCGCTCTGCACCCTGGAGTTCGAGGATCACCGTCCGCTTTACGACTGGCTGATCGAACATCTGCCGGTGCCGTCGCGCCCCAGACAGTACGAATTCGCCCGCCTGAACCTGGCCTATACGGTGCTGTCCAAGCGGCGCCTGACCCAACTGGTCGCCGACGGCCACGTATCGGGGTGGGACGACCCCCGCATGCCGACCCTGACCGGCCTGCGCCGGCGCGGCATCCCGCCGGAAACCATCCGCGATTTCATTTCCCGCCTGGGCATCACCAAGCAGGACAGCCAGGTCGAATTCTCGCTGCTGGAACATTGCGTGCGCGAGCATCTGAACAAGTCGGCGGAGCGCCGCATGGCCGTCCTGCGCCCGCTCAAGGTCGTGATCGAGAACTTCCCCGAAGGGGAGGTCGACAACCTGGACGCCATCAACAACCCGGAAGACCCGGACGGCGGCGGTCACACCGTGCCGTTCACCCGCGAGATCTATATCGAACAAGACGACTTCATGGAGGACCCGCCCAAGAAGTTCTTCCGCTTAGGGCCCGGCCGCGAGGTCCGCCTGCGCTATGCCTTTTTCATCACCTGCACGGACGTCGTCAAGGATGCGGCGGGCAATATCGTCGAAATCCGCGCGACCTACGACCCCGCGACCCGGGGCGGCGACGCGCCGGATGGGCGCAAGGTCAAGGGCACCCTGCATTGGGTGTCCGCCGCCCATGCGGTGAAGGCCCAGGTCCGGCTCTACGATCATCTATTCCGGGAGGAAGCCCCCGGTTCCGGCGGCCGTGACTATCTGGACGACCTCAACCCCGCCTCCCTCGAAATCATCGAGGACGCCATGCTGGAGCCGTCCTTGGCCGGTTGGCCGGTCGGCAAGACCCTGCAGTTCGAACGCCTGGGGTATTTCTGCGCCGACAAGGACGGCACGGCGGATGCGCCCGTGTTCAACCGCACGATGACGCTGCGCGACACCTGGGCCAAGGTAAAGAAACAGGGATAGACCACCGATGAACACACCTGCCAAGCCGAAGGCCCATTGGTATTTCGACTACATCTCGCCTTACGCCTATCTGCAGTTCCATCAGATGGACCGCTTCACGGAGCGCCTGGACATCCAGTTGGAGCCGGTGCTGTTCGCGGGTCTTCTGAACGCTTGGGGCCAGCTGGGCCCGGCGGAAATCCCGCAAAAGCGCATCGCGACCTACAAATTCTGCACCTGGCAGGCGCGCCGCATGGGCCTGCCGTTCCGCACCCCGCCGACCCATCCCTACAATCCGCTGGCGACCCTGCGCCTGACCCTGGCGCGGGGGTCCAACGCCCCGGACGTGGAAAAAATCTTCGATACCATCTGGGGACAGGGCCTCGACGTTGCCGACCCCAAGGTGTTCGCTGACTTGAAGGCATCCCTCGGCCCCGCGCCGGGCCCGGCGCTAGATGACCAGGCCGCCAAACAGGCGCTGAAGAAAAATACGGACGCCGCCGTGGCCAAGGGCGTTTACGGCGTACCGACCTTCGCCATCGAGGACGTCACCGCCGAGAACGGCTGGCGCCTGTTCTGGGGCTTCGACGCCGGCGACTGGATGCTCGACTGGCTGGACAATCCGGACATGTTCGACCAGCCCGTCATGCAGGCCGCCGACGATTGCCAGGTCGGAGCGCGCCGCCGCCGGCCCGAAGAAAAAACCAAACAAGCATAGACCACCAACCACAAGGAACATCCGCCATGCGCCGCCTGCCCGCCGTCACCAAGGAAACCATGAAGCCGGAACAGCTCGACCTGTTCGGCAAGATCACCTCCGGCCCCCGGTCCAAGGGCCGCAACGCCATGGACTTTCTGGACCAGGACGGCGGCTTGATCGGCCCGTTCAACGCTTATCTGTACACGCCCAAGATCGGCGACGCGGCCCAGACCCTGGCCGGGCTGCTGCGCTTTGAATCGGTCTTGCCGGGCGACCTGCGGGAACTTGCCATCTGCGCCGTGGGCCAGCACTGGCAAGCCGATTACGAATTCTACGCCCATGCCAAGGTGGCGCGGAACGAAGGCGTCGACGACGCAACCATCGAAGCCGTCCGCCAGGGCAAGGCGCCGGCCGATCCCAAGCACGCCGCCATCACCGGCTTCGTCTGGGAAATGCTGGCCGAACGCAAGGTGTCGGACGCCACCTACGGCGCCGCCCACGCCATCCTGGGCGACCAGGGCATGGTCGAACTGGTGCTGCTGGCCGGCTGCTACTGCATGGTGTCGGCCAACCTGAACGTGTTCCGCCCGCCCTTCCCCGATGGCGTGGACCGCCCGTTCGGCGCGGTCTGACCCTATCTGATCCCGTGGGCCCGGTGGTATAACCGGGCCCATCGCAATTCGAGCCCGGAGGCCCAATCATGTCCCGCACCGTCTACGTCAATGGCGACTACGTTGCCGAGGAAGAGGCCCAGGTCTCGATCTTCGATCGCGGCTTCCTGTTCGCCGACGGCATTTACGAGGTATCGTCGGTGCTGGACGGAAAACTGATCGACAACGCCGGACATATGGCGCGGCTTGCCCGGTCCCTGACGGAACTGAAAATGGCGCGGCCCTGTTCGGACGACGAACTGCTGACCATCCAGAAGGAACTGATCAAGCGTAACAACCTGGCCGAAGGCGTGGTCTACATGCAGATCACGCGCGGTGCCGCCGACCGGGATTTCAACTTCCCCAAGGACGCGACGCCGTCGCTGGTCATGTTCACCCAGGAAAAGAACATCCTAAACAGCCCGACGGCGGCCAAGGGCCTTGCCGTTGTCACCCTGCCCGACATCCGCTGGCACCGCCGCGACATCAAGACCGTGCAGCTGCTGGCCTCGTCCCTGGCGAAGCAGACCGCAAAGGACATGGGCGCCGACGACGCCTGGCTGGTCGAGGACGGCTTCATCACCGAAGGCACCTCCAACAACGCCTTCATCGTCACCGACGACGGCCAGATCATCACCCGTCAGCTGTCCAACGACATCCTGCACGGCATCACCCGCAAGGCGGTCCTGAAATGCGCCCAGGCGGCGGGCCTGACCCTGATCGAGCGTCCGTTCACCGCCGACGAGGCCTATGAGGCGCGGGAGGCGTTTTCAACCAGTGCCTCCGCCTTCGTCATGCCGGTGGTGAAGATCGACGACCACATCCTGGGCAACGGCGTGCCCGGCCCGGTGACCCAGAAGCTGCGCGAGCTTTACATCGCCGAAGCCAAGGCGGCGGCGGTCTAACGCCCCTCACCCCAACCCTCTCCCCGGGGGAGAGGGGGTGTTCGTCCGTGAGTCCCCTCGCCCCTGCCCACGGGGAGAGGGAGTGTTCGTCCGTGAGTCCCCTCGCCCC
>DNMS01000113.1:13363-13663 GCA_003488105.1 Rhodospirillaceae bacterium | reverse complement strand
ATTCCAGCACCTCGCCCGTGGGGGCGGCAGGCAGGATTTCCCGCAGCGGCGTGTGATACAGGCTGGCGCGGCCCGCGAATTCCGGCCCCACGGCCATCAACAGGGCGCCGCCCTGGCGCACCCTGTCGGCGATGTTGGCCAGATGCTGGGGCTGCAGCACGCCGCGCTTGAGGTAACGGTCGAACACGATCAGGTCGAACTCGTCCAGGCGCTCGACAAACAACTCATGGGTCGGAAAGGCGATCAGCGCCAGTTCGTTCAAGGGCGTGAAGTCGTCCTTGTCGGGCGGGCGCAGGATGG
>DNMS01000113.1:11729-13186 GCA_003488105.1 Rhodospirillaceae bacterium | reverse complement strand
CGGGCGGGCGCAGGATGGTGAAATGGACCAGATCGACGGAAGGATCGGACTTCAGCAGATTGCGCCAGGTCCGTTCCGCCGCATGGGGTTGGCCCGATATCAGCAGCACGCGCAGGCGGTCGCGCACGCCGTTGACGGACACCAGCGCCCGGTTGTTGACCGTGGATAGCTCGCCCTCGGCCGCCTCCACCGACATTTCGGCCAGGGACGGTCCCGCGTGTTCCAACTTGAAGGTGAAGGTCTGGTCCTCGCCCACGGGAACCAGGGCGGTCGTGCTCTCGGTCCCGTCGATCTTGAATTCGACCCGGGCCGACGGACGGGCCGTGGTGCCGTCGTTTTTGGCGTGCTTGTCCTCGATCCGGTAGGTCAGGGTGACTTCCTTGCCGACGATGCCGTATCCGGGGGCGTTCTTAATGACCAGGCGGCGGTCGATCTCATCGCGCTTGCCGGTCAGCAGGACATGCAGTGGCCCCCGCACGCCGGGCACCTTGCCCTCGGCGATGTCCTTGGGCAGGTCGTGAACCTGGCCGTCGGTGATGATCACGGCGCCGGCGAAACGGTTCGGCGAAATATCGGCCGAGGCCGTGGCCAGGGCTTCCATCAGGCGGGTGCCCGGGCGGTCGTCGGTCGCGGAATCGGTGATCTCGACAATGCGGTAATCCAGGTTGGCCTGACGATCCAGGGCGGCGACCAGGGCTTCCTCGGCGTCGGAGCTCTGCTTGCGCCGCTCGCCCGTCTTCTGGCTCGACGTGCGGTCGATGACGATCAAGGCCTCGTCGGGTTGCGCTTCGCGCTTTTCGTTGACGATGCGCGGATCGGCCAGGGCCAGCAGCATCACGCAAAGGAACAGGAAGCGGAACAAGGACCCCGCCGCCCGCCGGTAAAGCCCGACGGCAAGCAGCGCCAGCCCGGCAATGCCCAACAGCAGCAGCACGGGCATCGGCACCAGGGGCGAAAACTGCACGGCGGCGGTGGACATCATTGGCCGAGCCTCCGGATGATCGCCGGCAGATGCACCTGATCGGCCTTGTAGTTGCCGGTCAGCACGTACATCACCAGATTGATGCCGAAGCGGAAGGCCAGTTCACGTTGCCGCTCGCCCCCCGGCACGGCCGGGAAAAGCGCCTGTTGCGTGTCTTCGTCCAAGGCCCAGGCGGCGGCCCAGTCGTTGCCGCCGGCCAGCACCGGCGACACGCCGTCGTTGATCCGTGCCCCGGCCCGTTCGACCCACAGGGCACTGCCGGTCCAGCGCCCGGGGAAGTCCTGCAACAGATAGAACGAGCGGGTCAGGACATGGTTGGCTGGGGCAACCACCAGGGGCGGGATGTCGAGCTTGCGCGCCAGGGCCCGCAGTTCGCCCAGGTCCGCCCCCCCGGCGCGGTCGCGGGTGTCGAACAGGATTGTGCCGCCGTTCTGCATGTAGGCATTGACCTTGATTCGTGCGGTTTCGGTCATGT
>DNMS01000113.1:11242-11609 GCA_003488105.1 Rhodospirillaceae bacterium | reverse complement strand
GTTTCGGTCATGTCGGCGGCGCCTGCCGTCACGGGCCAGTACATCAGCGGGAAGAACGACAGGTCGTCACGGTCGGGGTCGACCCCTTGCGGGTCCGACAGTTCCGCCGCCGTGCGCCGCCGCACGATCAGGCTGAGGCCGGTCAGGCCGAGGCGGCTGACCCGGTCCGTTTCCGCGTCGCCGGTCAGGACATAGGCCAGGCGCGTCTGGGTGCTGTTTTCCAAGGCATAGGCATCCGTGCCCGAAAGCGGGGCCGGGGCGGCGGTGCGTGGGGCCACGGTGATTTCCTGTGCCGTCGCCGTGCCGGCGCCCCCGGCCAGGACCAGGGCCAGCAGCGGGGCCGCCAGGCGCGGCACCCGCAACAGGC
>DNMS01000113.1:10316-11114 GCA_003488105.1 Rhodospirillaceae bacterium | reverse complement strand
CGCCAGCAGCGGGGCGGCCAGACGCGGGATGCGCAGCAGGCCGCGCAGCCACAGGCTGATGGCGAAATCGGCCAGCGACAGCAGGGCGGCCAGAATGAACAGCCAGGGCCGGATATCGATGGCCGGGCTGCCGCCGTAGGCCGTGCGCTCCGCCGCCACGGAGAGTTCGCCGAGCGGCATCGGCACCGCCGCGTCGCGCCCCAGGTTAAGGGCCCGGCGGTCGTTACCGCGGCCGTACAGTCCCGGCGGGTGCAACGGCGACACAGGTGTTTCGGCAAAGGCGTCCTGGGCGATCGAGCCCGTGTCGGGCGGGGCGTCGCCCAAGGCACCATAGGCATCCAGCGTCTGGATCGGTTCCAGCGGCGGTCCGTGGCCCGTATCGACCACACCCTGGCTGAGGCCGACCAAGCGTTGCAGCATTTCGACCAGCAGGCCGGACAGGGCCAGGTTGGACCATTGCGTGTTGGCCGTGGTGTGGAACAGAACCAACCAGCCCTTGCCCTGGCGTTCGGCGGTGACCAGGGGGGTGCCGTCGGACAGCCGCGCCCAGGTCTTGCGTTCCAGGTCCAGCGACGGCTGCGCCAGGACCTGGCGGGTCACCGTGACGTCGGGCGGCACGGCCAGGCCGTTGAACGGGCTTTCCCCGTCGAACGGCGCAAGGCTGGCCGGTTGGGTCCAGGACATGGCGCCGCCGATGACCCGGTCGCCCCGGCGCAGCGGCACGGGAACCAGGGGTGTGTCGCCGCCCTGGACGGCCTGGCCGCTGGTCGCCTGGGCCAGCAGCGGCCCGGCGAAGCG
>DNMS01000113.1:9394-10096 GCA_003488105.1 Rhodospirillaceae bacterium | reverse complement strand
TCGGGCAGGATCATCAGGGCAAGCTGGCGGCGCAACAGGCTGCCGATGGTGCCCTGGCGGACTTCGCTGAACGGCTCCAGCGCCCGGGTCAGGTAAAACACGGAGGACAGCAGCGGCATTTCGGCCCCGCCGTCGCCGGTCACGATGCCGACCGGGCGCCGCCGCCAGCGTTCGTCCAGCAGGATCACGGCGGCCGCCGACCCGGCGTCTTCCAGGTCCAGTCGGACCAGTTTGTTGGCCATTTCCGCCGGCAGGTCGAGGCGCACCTCGGCGGCGGCGTCGCCGGCGTTGAACAGAATTTCTTCCCGCGCGATCAGCCGCCCGTCGAGGGCGAAGGCGCGCAGGAACTGGGTTTCCTCGGCCCGCGCGTCGGCCCGTTCCACCCGCAGGGTGATGGCGCCGCCGTCCAGCACGGGCGGGCGTAGAACCTTGGGCATCACCGTGCCGGGGCCGTCGGTGACGACGGTCAGCGTCCCGAACCTGGCCAGCCCTTGGGCGAAGGCATCCGCCGCGCCATGGTCGAGCCCGTCCGAGAGCCACACGACCTGCGCACTTCGGTCCTGGGCGAGGGGACTTTGATCCATCGCCTCGAGCGTCGCCGTGCGGTCGGACGGCCAGGGGCGTGGCTGCAGGGTCTGGGCGAATTCCTGGGCTTGGCGTGGGTTGAAGACATGGATCTGCTCCGTGCCGGCCCCGGCCGGC
>DNMS01000113.1:3002-9285 GCA_003488105.1 Rhodospirillaceae bacterium | reverse complement strand
GGCGGGGCGGCCGTGGTGACGATGGTCACCGGGCGGCCGTCGCGCGCCGCCTGATCCGTGAGCTGGATCAGCAGGCGCTGACGTGTCGGCCAGCCCTTGGCGGCGGACCAGCCGTTGTCGACGGCCAAAACCAGCGGGCCGGAACCCTGCCACTGGGCGGCCTGATTGATCAGCGGGCCGGCGGCGGCCAGGACCAAAAGGGCCGCGATGGCGAGGCGCAGGATGATCAGCCAGGGCGGCGTCTTGGACGAGCTTTCCTCGCGCGTGACCAGGCCCAACAGCAGGCGGAACGGCGGGAAGGTGACCCGCGTCGGGGCCGGCGGGGTCAGGCGCAGCAGCCACCAGATGACCGGCAGGGCCAGCAGGCCGAGCAGCGCCCAGGGGGCCAGGAATGCGAAGGAGCCGAAGGCGAGCATGGGGTCAGATCTCTCCCCCGCCTAGTGCCGGATGACCTGAGACAGCAGCTGATAAAGTGTCATCAGCACGGTCTCGGGTGGGCGGTGGGTCATATGGCGGGTCAGGCTCCATCCGAAGGACCGCGCCACGGCGTCGAGGCCCGCTTGATGATGGGCCAATTCCTCGCGGTAGGCCTGGCGCACGCTTTCGACGCGCCCGATCATGATCCGGCCTTCGCCCTCCGGCCCTTCGAATTCGACCCGCCCGTCGAACGGCAGGGTTTCCTCGGCCGGGTCCAGGATCTGCACCAAATGCCCCTCGACCCCATGGTCCGATAACCGCGCGATGGCCTTGCGGGTTTCGCCCAAGGGCGCCAGGAAATCGCCGAACAGCACGACACGCCCGTGGCGCGGCACGAATTCTGGGCCCGGCAGGCTGCCGGTCGCTCCCGTCTCGGCGCGTTCCAGGGCGGTCGCGATGCGCAGCAAGGTATTGCGGCCCGTGGCCGGGATCATGCCCGTGCCCATCAGGGCGATGCGCTCGCCCGCGCGGACCAGAAGCGAGGTCAATGCCACGGCCAGAACCTTGGCCCGCCAGCCCTTGGATAAAGGCCCGCCGTCGGACGCGTAGTCCATGGACGGCGATCCGTCGGCCCACAGCCACACGCTCTGCGCCGCCTCCCATTCCATTTCGCGGACATAGACCGGATCGGATTTCGCCGACTGCCGCCAGTCGATCAGCTGTGTCGAATCGCCGAATTCATAGCGCCGGAACTGCCAGAAGGTCTCCCCCTGGCCAACCCGCCGCCGGCCATGCACGCCCTGGCTGACCGTGGACGCCACGCGCTCCGCCGCCACCAGAAGCGGCGGCAGGCCCGAGGCCGCGGTTTCGGCCTGGTGGTGAAGGTCGGGTGTGTCCAGCGGGTTCGCCATGCGTTGTTCGCCCTTGGGCCGTTGCTCGGGTCGCCTCCTATTCGATGATCTGGCAGAGACGGTCGATGATCTGGCCGACGGTCACGCCCTCGGCGCGGGCGCCGAAGGTCAGCGCCATGCGGTGGCGCAGGATGGGATGGGCCAAGGCGTAGACATCCTCGACCGAGGGCGACAGGCGGCCCTGGATCATGGCCCTGGCACGTACGCCCAGCATCAGGGCCTGACTGGCGCGCGGCCCCGGGCCCCAGGACACGTAATTGCGGATTTCCGGCAGGTCCGATGCGTCGGGCCGTCCGGCACGGACCAGCTTTAGGATCGCTTCGGCCACGCTTTCGCCCACCGGTACGTGGCGGACCAGCGACTGGGCACGCATCAGGGCCTTGGGGTCCATCACCCGCTTGGCGTCCTGGGTGTCGGCGCCCGTCGTCTTGATCAGGATTTCCCGTTCCGTTTCCAGGTCCGGGTGGGTCACGTCGACCTGCATGAAGAAACGGTCGAGCTGCGCTTCGGGCAGGGGGTAGGTGCCTTCCTGTTCCAGCGGGTTCTGGGTCGCCAGCACGTGGAACGGCTTGGGCAGGTCGTGGTACTGCCCGGCGACGGACACCCGGTGTTCCTGCATGGCCTGCAGCAGGGCCGATTGGGTGCGCGGGCTGGCGCGGTTGATTTCGTCGGCCATCAGCAGTTGGCAGAACACGGGCCCCTTGACGAAGCGGAAGCCGCGCTTGCCGCTTTCGCTTTCCTCCAGAACCTCGGAACCCAGGATATCGCCCGGCATCAGGTCGGGCGTGAACTGGACGCGCTTTTCGTCCATCCCGAATACCTTACCCAACGTTTCCACCAGCCGGGTCTTGCCCAGGCCGGGCACCCCGACCAGCAGGCAATGGCCCCCGGCCAGCAGGGTGATCAGAGTTTCCTCGATAACCGTTTCCTGGCCGAAGATGACCCGGCCCACGCCGTCGCGGACCTTAGCGATGTCGTCGACCAGGCCGTCGATGGCGTCAACCAGGTCGTCGGTGTTGCCACCGTCCCCGGTTGCCTTATTCTTGGTGTTGGTCGTCACGGAAGACGCCTCCGTTCAATGATATAAGAGAACAGGACGGGGTCGACCCCGTCCACCAGAGATCGCGTAGCTGCGGATAGCGTATCATCGAAACCATGTCTGAAAATACACCCGATCTTCGTTCCTTTATCGGCGCCGTGCCGCCCGCCGGCGACCTTGCGGGGCCTGTGGGAATCGCCCTTGGCCCGCGCCAGTCCTTATGCGGTGATATCGACATGCGTATCGGCCTGGACGGCACCTGGTATTATGTCGGCTCTCCCATCGGGCGGAAAGAACTGGTCAAACTGTTTTCCACGGTTCTGCACCGCGACGACGCGGGCGACCACTGGCTGCTGACCCCTGCCGAGGCCTGCCGCATCCGGGTCGAGGATGCGCCGTTCCTGGCCGTTGCGGCCGAGGTCAGCGGCAGCGGCCAAGCCCAGAACATCACTTTCCGGACAAATCTTGACCAAACCGTGGCGCTTAGCCCCGATCATCCGCTGCGGGTCGATATCGATCCGGAAACCCAGGAACCCCGGCCCTATGTGGGCCTGGATCGAGGGCTTGAAGCGCGCTTGACGCGGTCGGTCTACTATCAATTGGTCGATCTGGCCGTTGAAGAAAAGATCAAAGACGCACACATCTACGGTATATGGAGTGGTGGCCGATTCTTTTCCATCGGCCGCTTGGAGGAATGATGGCAGGCATGAGGACCGGCGGCACATGACACCCGATTGGCTGATCGACCGGTTTGATGCGCTGGACTGCGATCCCGAGGTCTTGCGCGGCGACCACGACCTGAACCCCGGCATGGGCATTCTGCCGGACCTGACCCCGGCCGCCGTGCTGATCCCGCTGGTCGAGCGCGAGGCCCAGATCACGACCCTGTTCACCCAGCGCACGTCGCATCTGAAGCATCACGCCGGGCAGATTAGCTTTCCCGGCGGCCACTCCGATCCGGAAGACACCTCGGCCGAGGACACAGCGCTGCGCGAGACGGAGGAAGAGGTCGGCCTGCACCGCAGCCGTATCCGCGTCATCGGGCGGCTTGCCCCCTACATCACGCGCACCGGGTTCTCCGTCATTCCCGTGGTCGGGCTGGTCACGCCGCCATTCGACATCGAACCGGACCCGCACGAGGTCGAGGATGTGTTCGAGGTGCCGCTCAATTTTCTCATGGATCCGGCCAACCATCAGCGCCACAAGCGCGAGGTCAACGGCACGCGCCGCGATTTTTACGCCATGCCCTATCAGGAGCGCTTCATCTGGGGCGCCACGGCGGGCATGGTCAAGAACCTCTACGACGTGCTGGTCGGTGGCGGCCCCGACCCCAATTTCCGCCGCGATTTTCAGGGCGTGAGGCCGACGCCATGATCCGGCTTTTGCTCAACTACGTGATCCCGTTGGTCCTGCCGACGGCGGCCTACCTTGCCTGGGTCTGGTATTACCGCAAGCGGGCGGAGGCCCTGGGCGGCCAGCCGCCGGAGATCACCCGGGGCGGGCTGTTCTGGTGCCTGGTCGTGGGTCTGGGCCTGATGATTACGACGCTTCTGGTGCTTGCCGCGGTCACCGGCGCCGATCCCGGCGAGGGCGGGTATCAGTCGCCACGCCTTGAGGACGGCCGTATTATTCCCCCCAAATTCAACTGAGGCCCGCCGGGCCTTTCGGGAAACAGGTGGACGCGGTGGGAGACGATTACGTCGAAATCCGGGGCATCAGCCACGAGCCGCTGGGCAAGCTGGCGATCGACGGCTGGTTGGCCTGGCCGGAAACCCGGCGGCTTGCCGACGTGCTGGGCCGGGATCAGCTGCGCTTCGTCGGCGGCTGCGTGCGCGACGCCATTGCCCACCGCCCGGTGACCGATGTCGACGCGGCGACGCCGCTGCCGCCCGAAGACGTCATGGCGCGGCTTGAAGACGCCGGGATCAAGGTGATCGCCACGGGCCTCAAGCACGGCACGGTGACCGCCGTGATCGGTGACCGGAAGTTCGAGATTACGACGCTGCGCCGCGATGCCGAAACGGACGGCCGCCACGCGCGGGTCGAATTCACCAACGATTGGATCGAGGACGCCAAACGCCGCGACTTCACCATCAACGCAATGTCCTGCACGCCCGACGGCGACGTCTACGATCCGTTCGAAGGCATGCCCGATCTGGCCCGTGGGGTGGTCCGCTTTGTCGGTCGCGCCGGCGACCGGGTGGCGGAGGACTACCTGCGCATCCTTCGCTTTTTCCGGTTCTGGGGTGGTTACGGCCGCCCACCTGCCGACCGCAGCGCGTTGACCGCCTGCCGCGCCAACGCGGCCAAGTTGAAGGAATTATCCGGCGAGCGGCTGCGCGACGAACTGTTGAAGATTCTCACGGTGCCGCAGCCGGCGGAGGTCGTGCGGTTGATGCAGGGGTACGGCGTGCTCGACCACATTCTGCCCGAGGCGGGTGAGGTCACGCGCCTGCGCCTGGTCAACTGGCTGACCACGCGGGGCGTGCTGATGGACGGGGTCGGTCCCGACCCCCTGCGCAATTTGGCGGCCTTGCTGAACACGGATGCCGATGGGGCGTCGGCCGTCGCCCAGCGCCTGCGCCTGTCCAACGCTCAGGCGGACCGTCTGCTGTCCCTGACCGCCCCCGCTGTGGCGCCGACGCCGGATCAGGATGCCCTTGACCATGAAAAACTGTTGCGCCGCATCGGGCCGGAAACCTTCCGTGATCTGGTGATTCTCGGCTGGGCCGCCGAGATCGGTGTGGCGACGCGCCTGCCCGCCGCGCGCTCTGCGGCCTGGCGCGATCTTCTGGCGGCGGCGGTCGGCTGGCGGGGGCGGGAATTCCCCCTCAAAGGCCGCGACCTTGTCGACTTGGGTCTTGCCCCCGGACCCCGTGTCGGCGAGGTTCTCGGCCGGGTCGAAACCTGGTGGGAAGACGGCGGCTTCAAAGCCGACCGCAGCACCTGCCTGGCCAAGGCCAAAGACCTGATCGGGAGGGGTGAATGACCCAACTGCGCATCTGCTTCGTCGGCGACAGCCTGACCAACGGCACCGGCGACCATGCCTTCCTGGGCTGGCCCGGTCGTATCTGCCGGCGCGAGGTTCAGGCCGGCCATAACATCACCTGCTACAACCTGGGCATCCGTGCCGAGACGACGGAGATGATCCGCCCGCGCTGGCGGGCCGAATGCACGCCGCGTCTGCTCGACAGCTTTCCGGGGGCTTTGGTGTTTTCCTTCGGCACCAACGACACGGCCGAGGAAGCGGGCCAGACCCGCGTCGCCGCCGGGCGGTCGATCGAGAACGCGCGGGCGATGATCGCCGAGGCCATGGACTGGAAGCCGACCCTGTGGATCGGCCCGCCACCGATTGATGAGAGCCAGCAGCCGTTCCAGGCCGGGCCTGGATCGCCCGTGCGGATGTTCTCTAACGCGCGTATTGCGGCCCTGTCCGACGCCTTCGCCGCCGCCGCCGCCGATATGGGCGTGCCCTATCTGGATCTATTCACGCCGTTGGCCGGTGACGACGCCTGGCGCCGGGCCGTGGGCGACGGCGTGCATCCGCCGGACGACGGTTACGCGATTATCGCCGAGCGGGTCGCCGGATGGGATGCCTGGCGGCAGTGGTTTTCCGCGTAAGACATCCTCTCCTTTGGGGCGGATTGTCTAGACCATTGCGGCTATGACCTCCGGCTATGTTGACACTTGAGGGCGTCCGCGCGAGCATTCGACTGTCGTTTCGTTGCGGGGGCGGCATCTTTATTTAATTTGGGCAAATAATCGAAGCGCCTCAGATAATATTGGGTGGAAATAACGGGCATGTTTGAAATTTCGAATGCCTGTATAGCTATTGAAGATTTAGTAGCACCCGAACTGTGCGAGTTGCTTTCTTATTGGGAAAACCTGCGCGGCGGACGGTTCGCGCCTTCCTGGA
>DNMS01000113.1:0-2849 GCA_003488105.1 Rhodospirillaceae bacterium | reverse complement strand
GGCCACATGGCGCTGAAGGCGCGGGACCTGACGGGACGCTCCATCATGGAAGCGCGGCCCAACGAAAACGCGCATATCGTCTTCGAGCAGTACCGTCGCACGGTGGAGACGCGCAAGCCCTTGGCGTTCCGCCGCACGGTCGTGGGCGCGGGGGAATCCCCGACGCAGACCACCTTACGCGTGCCGTTGTCCGCCGACGGTGAAGGGGTTCAATGGGTGATGTCGTTGAGCGACCTGCGGGACAGCCCGGCCATGCGCGATTTCTATGAAACTTACGGGCGTGACCGTCCCTTTCGCCAAACCGCCGCGGTAAGCCGGGCCGGCGCCGGCTAACGGCCCGCGCAATCCTTCCAACCGAAACGATCAGATCAGAACGGCGCGTTGCCCGCGACGGTGACACGCTGCATGACCCGGCGTTGGCCCGGATAGTCGTCGATAGCGAAATGCTGCAGACAACGGTTGTCCCAGACGATCAGGGTCCCGTCTTCCCAATTCATGCGGCATTGGTATTCCGGGCGCTCGGCACGATCGAACAGATGGTCGAGCAGCCTGGCGCTTTCCTCTTCCGTCCAGCCGTCGAACCGGACCGTATGGCCGCGATTCACATACAGCGCCTTGCGCCCTGTTTCCGGATGGGTGCGGACGACGGGATGGACGGCTTCGGTCGCCACGCCCTGGTCGGCACCTTTCAAGGCATTGCCGCTGTGTACGGCCACGCGGTCTTCCGCCATGTAGCGTTTGGTCGCCGAGAACACGGCCTTGAGCCCACCCAGCATCTCCTGCATCCCCGGGGACAGGCCGTCGTAGGCCAGGTACATGTTGGCGAACAGGGTGTCGCCGCCCACGGGCGGCAGTTCGCGGGCGACCAGCATGGTGGCCAGCGGCGGTTCGGGCAGGTAGGTGGTGTCCGAATGCCACAGGCCGCCGAAATTGCGGGCGTCGCCCGGATTGCGTTGGAATTCCAGCACATCGGGATGGTCGGGCAGGCCCTGGCCGTAGGGGTAGGCCTGGATCGGCCCGAAGTGGCGGGCGAAGGCAAGGTGATCTCCCGGCGTCAGGTTTTGGCCGCGGAAGCGCAGCACCTGATGGTCGAGAAAGGCTTGGTGGATGTGGTCCCATTCGGCGTTGGAAAGGGGCCGGGACAGATCGACCCCGGCGACATCGGCGCCGGTGGCGCCCGTCACCGGGGTGACGGTGATGGTGGATGTTCCCATGACGGCCCTGTCAAATTGTATACAATTATTTTACGAAGGGTCGCGCGGCGGGGGTCCGCCGTCAAGCGCCATTTGACCGCTGGCCCGGTTGATCAGAAGCGGGCCAGCCAGTCCAGCACGATCGCCTGTTCAGCCCGTTCGGCCGTGTCGATCCAGGCCAGGGCGCGGTGCTGTGCGTCCGGGGCGCTGCGCATGTCAGCACTCAGCGCGTCATAGGCACGGCGCGCCGCCGGATCAGCGATAAACAGCGCGAAGACCCGGGTCCGCCCGTCCGCCCCCATGAGATAGCCCACCAAGCCCTTGGCGTAATGAAGCGTGCCGGTCTTGGCCCAGATGCGCCCGGCGGCGGCCTCGGTCAGGAAGCGGTCGCGGAATGCCTTGCGAAACCCAGCCGTGGGCAACAGGCTTTCGAACGGCCAGCCGCCATATCGCCGTTCGTGGGCAAAGCGCAGCACCGCCGCCATCTGGTTGGCCGTGACCCGGGCATGGCGCGACAGGCCTGAATGGTTGGGCAGGTCCCAGCCCCGCCAATCGACATCCGTGACGGTGCCGCCGACGGCCTTCCGCAGCCAGCCGGACAGCGCGGCGGCCGAGGCGTCCAGGGTATCCGGGCGCCCACCCAGCAGGCGGGCCGCAGTCAGGCCGACCAATTCCGAGACGAGATTGTTGGAATGCTCCAATCCCAGGCGCGCGATTTCGGCCAGGGGCAGGCCGGCGATGGCCGTGGCGACGCGGGCCTCCTCGGGGGCGGGACCTGGCTGGGGTGCCGGTAGATCAATTCCGGCCTGATCGGCCAGCCGGTGAAACAACTCCGCCGTCGCCTGTCCCGGCGCCTTCACGGGCAGGAAACGGTCGCCTTCCGTGGCAGCGTCGGCGCCCAGCCTCCAGGCACGGCCGTCCCACAGAACCTCGCGGCCGGGGCCATGGGGGCGGTCATCGGGGGCCGCGCGGTGGCCGTCCAAGGGCGGTAGGCGGGTCAGTGTGGGCGCCGGCCCGTCCCCGTCCCGATGCCACCTGAGGCGCCAGCGGTTGAAGTCGACGGAAAGCGCGCTGACGCCTGGGTTATAACGGGCTTCGGGCGGCTGATCCGGATTGATGGCGGGCAGGGCGGGCAGCAGGGTCTCGTCGTAAAGAAACCGCCCGGCAACGCGTTTCAGCCCAAGGTCCTTCAATCGCACGGCGAGGCCGAACAGATCCTGCGGTGTCAGCAGCGGGTCGCCGCCGCCGGCCAGCACCAGATCACCCGCAAGCGTTCCGGCGGCGTCCGGCGCGCCGGTCGCCAGCACACGGGTCTGGAAGCGGAAATCGGGGCCCAGAACTTCAAGGGCCGAAACCATGGTCGCGATCTTGGCGGTGGAGGCAGGGGGCATCGGCCGGTCTGCCGCCTGGGCCGCGGTTATGGCGCCGGTCTCGGCGTCGATGACGACGAAGGAAATTTCCGCCGTCGGCCCCAGGGCGGTGACGGGATCGGTCTCGACCGCTGCCGGCGGCCCGGCGCAGGCCGTCAGCGCCAGCGCGCAGATCGCCGCCACGGCCAGGCCCCCCGTCTTCCGGGGGCTGCCAAGGGATTGAAATGCTTTAACTTGCCGTGATCTGTCCATTACACTGTGGCCCAACAATAACCGGCGAAATGGA
>DNMS01000054.1:6944-7352 GCA_003488105.1 Rhodospirillaceae bacterium | reverse complement strand
TGATCTTCTATCGCAAGGGCAGGTCGGAAAAGGACGGCAGCGGCGGGCAGTCGAAGCTGTGGTCCATTGACTTGACCGGGCATAACGAACGCGAAATCCCGACCCCCATGGATGCTTCCGACCCAGCGTGGTCGCCACTTATTCCCTGACGGCGGGAAATGTTGTGACAGTGATCATACAAAAAGACATTTCGCGCATGCAAAAATGCAGGGTCTCAGAACGCCTTTGAACTTAAAAAGTACTTGGAATCAGAACGCTTAACCGTTAATACATCACACGAACGGCCTTTTTTTATAAGGCCAAGCAGATTTCACCGTCGGCAGCCCCGGCGGATTTGCAATGCACTAAAACCCGACAAATGGGGGATTACATGCGCTTTAAAGTTCTCGGAATGGTCGCCGCTCTTGC
>DNMS01000054.1:0-6775 GCA_003488105.1 Rhodospirillaceae bacterium | reverse complement strand
GGCGCCGGCGCCTCCGGTTCTGGCCAATCGATCACACCGCTGCCGGCCGCCGCGCCGCTGGCGTTGAAGGATCAGTTCGTCGTTGATGTCGGTGATCGAGTGTTCTTCTCGTTCGACCGCTTCGATGTCGAGCAGGATCAGAAGAAGGTTCTGGATGTCCAGGCCGCCTGGCTCAAGAAATACAGCTCCGTGACGGTTACGATCGAAGGCCATGCCGACGAACGCGGCACGCGGGAATACAACTTGGCGCTCGGCGAACGCCGCGCCAATGCGGTGAAAGAATATCTGATCTATCTCGGCATCGACGCCAAGCGGATCAAGACTGTCTCCTACGGTGAGGAACGCCCCGTGGCGCTCGGCTCCGACGAAACCGCCTGGTCGCAAAACCGCCGTGGCGTGACCGTCGTGACGGGCCCCGGCTCCTGATCTTCGGGCTGACCGTCTAGCGTTTCTAGGGCGCTTGTCCGACCGCGGATTGCGGTATGGGCAAGCGCCTTAGTTTTGCCTAAAATTCCTGGGATTACGGGCATTCAGCCTGCGGTCGCGAAACCGTCGTTTCGGATCACCGCGCCCGTTTCAACCGCGATAACAGGGGCACTCGAATTCCCATGCGTCTGATGACCTTCCCGACCGCTCTGACCGCGCTCTGCCTCGCCGCCGTTCTGACCGCCGCCGTTCCGGCCCAGGCTCAGGACGCGCAGGCCCTGTCGCAGCGCCTCGAACGGCTGGAACGGGATATCCAGACTCTGTCGAAAATGGTCGTCCGCGGTCCGGGGGCGGTGCCGGCTGCGGACCTCCCGGCCGCCGCCAAACCGGTTGAGCCGATGCCCAACCTGCCGCAGAACGCCGTTGCGCGCATCGGTGTGCGGCTCGACACGCTGGAAAACGAACTGCGTGACGTGACCGGGCGGATCGAGGAAATGACCTACAATGTGGATCAGCTGACGGCGCGGGTCGATCGCCTGGTCACCGATGTGGATTTCCGCCTGTCCGGTCTGGAACAGCAGGGCCGCGTGCCGGGGGCCTCCTCGGCCATGCAGCCGGGTGCGGCCGGGCCCCAGGCCAACGCGGCGCCGACTCCGGGCGAGGTTCGCATCATCGGCCGTCCCGAGGGGACTCTGGGTCAGATCGACCCTAACCTCGTCAAATCCGACGCTTCGCCGGCCGAGCCGGGGGCCGTCAAGGCCACCCCGTCGGGCGTTGGCGGGCCGGTTCAGTCAGCTCCCATGCCGGCACCGGCAGGTGCCCCCAACCCGGCGGCTGTCACCCGCGTTCAGGCGCCGCAACAGACTGCGGCCGTGCCCCAGTCCAGTGCGGCACAGGGGCCGGTGCTGCCGGACGGCACCGCCGAGGAACAATACAAATTCGCCTTCGATCTGTTGCGCAAGCACCAGTTCGATCAGGCGGAATCAGCCTTCAAGGAATTCCTGGGCAAGCACGATGGGGGCGGTCTTTCAAGCAACGCGCGCTATTGGCTGGGCGAAACCCATTACGCGCGGGCCGAATACGTGAAGGCGGCCGAAGTCTTCCTGCAGGGGTTCGAAAAGGACCCCAAGGGCGGCAAGGCGCCGGACAGCCTGCTGAAGCTGGCCATGTCGCTGGGCCAACTGGGCCAGAACAAGGAAGGCTGTGCCGCCATCGACAAGCTGCTCGCCGATTTCCCCAATGCCAGCAGCTCCCTCAAGCGCACGGCCACCCGCCAGCAGCGGCAGATGAACTGCAAGCAGTAACCGGCTCGACCTGACGCCGCGCCGGCCTTCACGGACTTGCGCCCTCTGGAGACAGCCCGGACGGCAGATGATGACGGCAACCGCCCATTCCTTATCAAACGATGCCATCGACGGCCTTGGCCGCCGGTTTGCCCAGACGATGGGTCGTCTCGGTCCGTTCGAGATCGGCCCGCATCTGGCTGTCGCCGTTTCCGGGGGGGCGGACAGCACGGCCCTGGCCCTGCTGGCCCGTGAATGGGCGGCGGACCGGGACGGGCGGGTGACGGCGCTGATCGTCGATCATGGGCTGCGGGACGGCTCGGTGGCGGAAGCGGCGGGGACGGCGGCGCGTCTCAAATCCCTCGACATTGCGGCGCATATCTTGACCTGGGAGGGGGCCAAGCCGGCTGCGGCGGTGCAGGCGCAGGCGCGGGCGGCGCGCTACGGGCTGTTGCGGAATTGGTGCCGGACCGCCGGGGTGCTGCATCTTCTGGCCGGGCATCACGGTGACGATCAGGCGGAGACCCATGTGATGCGGCAAAGCCGGGGCGGTGACTTCGGTGCCGCGGGGATGAGCGCCCAGGTGAGCTTTCCCGAAGTGCGCCTGCTGCGCCCGCTTCTGGGTATCCGCCATGGCGACCTGGTGGCCTATCTTACGGCGAAGGGCGTCGCCTGGATCGAAGACCCCTCCAATGCCAATGCCGATTTCGAACGCGTGCGCACCCGGCAGCACCTTGCAGCCAATGCGGGGTTGGTCGACAGCGCCCTTGCGGACGCACATGCGGCGGGGACGGCGCGTAAGGTGCATGAGGATGCGGTCAACCGGGCATTGGCGGAAAGCGTTTCCCTGTATCCTCTCGGCTTTGCATATCTCGACCGCCGGGCGTTCTCTGCCCTGACCCCCGATGTGGCGGCGCGTCTGGCCGCCCGGCTGGCGCAGGTTCTGGGTGGTGCCGACCATGCCCCCCCGGCGGCGCGGACGGACCGACTGGCCCGGCGCATCGCGAAGGACGGGGCCTTTTCCGGCGCCAGCCTGGGCCGCTGCCGGTTCCTGGCGGAACAGGCCGGGCGCATCCTTGTGTGCCGCGACGGGCGCGGGCTGCCCGACCCGGTGAGGGCCGACGCGGGCTCCGTGGCGGAATGGGACGGCCGCTTCGTCATCGACCTGCCGGCAAAAATCTCCCCAGGGGCGGTTGTCGCCCCCCTGGGGGCCGAAGGCTGGCGGCAAATTCCGAAGGATATGCGCCGGATGCCCGGGGTGCCCGCCGCTGCCGCGCGCACGTTGCCGGCCCTGTTCGAAAACGGTATTCTCCGGGCCCATGCGGTTCCCGGTGACGGCGCGGATGGGCTCGCTATCCGCTTCCGGGCAAAAAATACCTTGGGCTTTAACGGGTTTTGTATTGCGTGAGGGTTTCGGAGTACTATCTCTGAAAGAAGGGCCCTGTGGGCGCTGCATGCGGCGTGGACACGTCGTCCCTGCGGCCTTCGTCCAACCTCTTAAAAGGACTTAATCGTTGAATTTCAGCCGGAATTTCGCCCTCTGGGTCATCATCGCCTTGCTGGTTTTTGCCCTGTTCAATCTGTTCCAGGGTACGCCTCAGCGGGCCGTGCAGAACGAATTGGCCTTCACCGACTTCCTCAACAACGTGGAAAGCGGTGAAGTTCGTAATGTCGTCATCCAGGGGCAGTCGATTTCCGGCAACCTGCGCGACGGCCGCCATTTCACGACCTATGCGCCTGACGATCCCACATTGGTGAGCCGTCTGCGCGAACAGGGCGTGAGCATCAAGGCCAAGCCATCGGATGAAAATTCGCCGACGCTGTGGGGCATTCTGATTTCCTGGTTCCCCATGCTGCTGCTGATCGGGGTGTGGATTTTCTTCATGCGCCAGATGCAGTCGGGCGGCGGCAAAGCCATGGGTTTCGGTAAGTCGAAGGCCAAATTGCTGACCGAGAAGGCGGGTCGCGTGACGTTTGAAGATGTCGCCGGCATCGATGAAGCCAAGCAGGAGCTTGAGGAAATCGTCGAGTTCCTGAAGGACCCGCAGAAGTTCCAGCGCCTGGGCGGCAAGATTCCCAAGGGCTGCCTGCTCGTCGGCCCTCCGGGCACGGGTAAGACGCTGCTGGCGCGCGCCATCGCCGGCGAGGCCAATGTGCCGTTCTTCACCATTTCCGGCTCCGACTTCGTGGAAATGTTCGTCGGCGTGGGTGCCAGCCGTGTGCGTGACATGTTCGAACAGGGCAAGAAGAACGCGCCTTGCATCATCTTCATCGACGAAATCGACGCCGTCGGTCGCCATCGTGGCGCCGGTCTCGGCGGCGGCAATGATGAACGCGAGCAGACCCTCAACCAGTTACTGGTCGAAATGGACGGGTTTGAGGCCAATGAAGGCGTCATTCTGGTCGCCGCGACCAACCGGCCCGACGTTCTTGACCCGGCGCTACTGCGCCCCGGCCGCTTCGACCGTCAGGTCGTGGTGCCCAACCCGGATATCCTGGGCCGCGAGAAAATCCTCAAGGTCCATATGAAAAAGGTGCCGCTGGCGCCCGACGTGGATGCCAAGATCATCGCCCGTGGGTCCCCCGGGTTTTCCGGCGCGGACCTCGCCAATCTGGTGAACGAGGCGGCGTTGCTGGCCGCCCGTGCTGGCCACCGCGTGGTCACCATGAGCGACTTCGAAAATGCCAAGGACAAGGTCCTGATGGGGGCGGAGCGTCGCTCCATGGTCATGACCGAGGAAGAAAAACGGCTGACCGCCTATCACGAGGCCGGGCATGCCATCGTCGGCATCTACGTGCCCAAGCACGACCCGATCCACAAGGTGACGATCATCCCGCGCGGCCGGGCCCTCGGCCTGACCATGTCCCTGCCGGAACGGGACCAGTTGAGCCAGTCGCAGGTGCAGCTTGAATCCAAGCTGGCCATGGCCTTCGGTGGGCGTACCGCGGAAGAGCTGATCTTCGGCAAGGAGAACATCACCACCGGGGCCGGCGGCGACATTCAGCAGGCGACCTATATGGCGCGGCGCATGGTCACCGAGTTCGGGTTTTCCGACAAGCTGGGCCGACTGCGCTATGCGGATAACGAGGAAGAAGTGTTCCTGGGCCATTCCGTGGCGCGGCAGAAGAACGTGTCCGACGCCACGGCGGCGCTGATCGACGAAGAAGTGCGCCGCCTGATCGACGAGGCCGAACACCGGGCTCACGATATCCTGACCGAGCATTTGGACGAGCTTCACCGCTTGGCCGAGGCCCTGTTGGAATACGAAACCCTGACCGGCGACGAGGTCAAAAAAGCCATGCGCGGCGAAGCCATCACCCGCGAGGACGATGGCGGGTCGACGCCGACGGAAGGGTCCGGCCGCAAGGCTTCGGTGCCCGACGCCGGCAAGGGCCGTAAGCCGAAGGGAAGCCCGGGCGGGTTCGGGCCGGAACCGCAACCGGAATCGTGACGACGACCGTTTCGGCGGGCGAGGGGGTGCCGTCCGCGGCGCCCTCATCGTTTGCGGGCCTGACCCTTGACCGGCCGCGCCTGATGGCGGTGATCAACGCCACGCCCGACAGCTTTTCCGATGGTGGCGAAGCCTTCGCCGTTGAGGATGCGGTGCGCCGCGGCCGGGCCTTCCTGGCCGAAGGTGCGGATATTCTGGATGTCGGTGGGGAGTCGACCCGCCCCGGGGCCGAACCGGTGCCGGTGGCCGAGGAAATCCGCCGCGTCGTGCCGGTGGTCGAGGCCCTGGCAGCCGAGGGTGTCTTGATTTCCATCGACAGTCGCCGCGCCGAGGTCATGCGCGCCGCCGTGACGGCGGGGGCCCGCATCATTAACGACGTGTCGGCTTTGCGGGGCGAGGGAGCCCTAGACGCGGCAGCGGATTTAGGCGTGCCGGTGATCCTCATGCATATGCAAGGCGAGCCCGGCACCATGCAGGATAATCCCACTTACGGTGATGTGGTGGCTGAGGTGCGGGACGCTCTTCTGGACCGCGCCCATGCCTGCCGGGAGGCGGGTATCGCGGCCCAGGACATTGCGCTCGACCCCGGGATCGGCTTCGGCAAGACGGTGGCCCACAATCTTGCGCTGCTCGCCCATTTGGACCGCCTGACGGAGAGCGGCCATCCCGTGGTTCTGGGCGTGTCGCGCAAAAGCTACATCGCCAAGATCGACCGTGACGTGCCGCCGGCCGAGCGGGTCGCGGGTTCCGTTGCCACGGCGTTGGCCGCCTGGGATCAGGGGGTGCGTCTCTTCCGGGTCCACGATATCGCGGAACACCGCCAGGCCTTGGCCGTTTACGGCGCTATTGCGGAGGCCCGCGCGAAGGGTTCATAAGGGGCCTGTTAACCAACGCTTTGGTACAAATCGAGCCATGACACGCAAACTGTTCGGCACCGACGGCATCCGCGGCACCGCCAATTCAGACCCCATGAACGCCGAAACGGCATTGAAGGTCGGCATGGCGGCGGGGGCCCAGTTTATCCGCGGCGACCACCGCCATCGTGTGGTGATCGGCAAGGACACGCGGCTGTCGGGCTATCTGCTGGAACCGGCGCTGGTTGCCGGGTTCGTTTCCGTCGGCATGGACGTGATCATCGTCGGCCCGATTCCGACCCCGGCTATCGCCATGCTAACGCAGTCGTTGCGCGCTGATTTGGGTGTCATGCTGTCGGCCTCGCACAATCCCTACCATGACAACGGTATCAAGCTGTTCGGGCCGGATGGCTACAAACTGTCGGACGAGATCGAGATCGAGATCGAGGCCCGCATGGCGGGCGACCAATCGGCGGACCTGGCGCCACCGGACAAGCTTGGTCGGACCTGGCGTCTGGACAGCGGGCGCGGACGTTACAACGATTACGTAAAGCGCACGTTCCCCCGCGAGCATACGCTCGACGGGCTCAAGGTCGTGCTCGACTGCGCCAATGGTGCCGCTTACCGCGTGGCGCCCGAAGTCTTGTGGGAACTGGGCGCCGAAGTCATCCCCATCGGCGTCGACCCCGACGGCTTCAACATCAACAAGGATTGTGGGTCCACCAATACGGACGCCATGCAGTCCCAGACCCTGGCCCAT
>DNMS01000384.1:16146-16478 GCA_003488105.1 Rhodospirillaceae bacterium | reverse complement strand
GGGCCGCCCTCGACGACGCCCGCCACGAGTTCGAAACGGGGCTGGCCTTCCTCGACGGCCGCCTGCGGATGCGCCGCACAGCCACCGACAAACTTCCCCCCATCGACGACGAAGGAATCTGACATGAGCCGATCCCCGGATCACGCGCAGGCGGCCCAGCGCGCCACCGACGTCCTGGCCCGCACCCTCTACGGCGAGGCGCGGGGCGAGCCCGTGCGCGGCAAGGAAGCCGTCGCCGCCGTGATCATGAATCGCGTGCGCCGGGCGCGCGCCGCCGGCGGAACCTATTGGTGGGGCGGCACGGTGGAAGAGGTATGCCGCCGGCCCTGGCA
>DNMS01000384.1:0-16062 GCA_003488105.1 Rhodospirillaceae bacterium | reverse complement strand
ACTTCCTTTTTTCCTCCCTCAGGTATGCCGCCGGCCCTGGCAGTTTTCCTGCTGGAACGCCGGCGACCCCAACCGCGCCAAGATCGAGGCCGTGGCGGCGGACAACCAAGTGTTCCAGTCCTGCCAGCGCATCGCGCGGCGCGCCCTGGCCGGCACCCTGGCCGACCCCACCGGCGGCGCCACCCATTACCACGCCAAGGCGGCCAACCCGCCCTGGGCCCGGGGCAAGGCCCCCTCGGCCGAGATCGGCGGTCACCTGTTCTATTCCGATATCGAGTGACCGCCATGCTGAGCGCATTGATCGCCCCCGTGATCGGCGGCCTGTTCAACGTCATCGACCAGGCGGTCGAGGACAAGGACGAAGCCGCCCGCATCAAGTCGCGGCTGCAGGAAATGGTGCTGACCGGCCAGATGAAGGAGATCGAGGCGGCGGCCCAGGTCATCGTCGCCGAGGCCCAGGGGGACAGTTGGCTGCAGCGCAATTGGCGGCCCCTCTTGATGTGCCTGTTCGGCGTCATCGTCGCTAACAACTACATCATTCACCCCTGGTTCGGCGTGCCCATGCTGCCCCTGCCGCCGGACATGTGGGAGCTGTTGAAGATCGGCGTCGGCGGCTACGTCGTCGGCCGATCCGTAGAAAAGGGCATCCGCGTATGGCGGGACCAGCCATAAACCTGCCCGCGCCACCGCCCTCTATCCTTTGCTGACATTCCGGAGAAAGCCATGGCAGATCATATCCAGATCGGCGACATCACGCCGCGCAAACGTTACGTCGCCGACGGCACGCAGACCCTGTTCACCTATCCCTTCCCCATCTTCAAAGTCGCCGACCTGGAGGTTTACCTCGACGATACATTGCAAGAAATCGGCTATGCCGTTTCCGGCGCCGGACATGATTTGGGCGGCGAGGTCACTTTTGATACGGCTCCCGCCGTTGGCGTTGCGGTTACCCTGCGCCGCCGGCTGACCATCGCGCGGCAGGCCGACTTTCAGGAATCCGGTGCCTTCCGGGCGCGCGTCATCAACGATGAATTGGATTTTCTTACCGCCGCCCTGCAGCAGGTCGCCGACGACACGCGGCGCTCCCTGCAACTGTCGCCGACGGACCCGGACGCGGTGCTGACCCTGCCGGACCGCGCGGCCCGCGGCGGCACCTTCCTCGCCTTCGACGCGGAAGGAAACCCGGTGGCCGGCGCCGGGTCCATCGGCGGCCTGCCCGCCACCACCTTCATCACGACACTGCTCGACGACGCGGACGCGCCGTCGGCGCGCGCCACCTTGTCGGCCCAGGAAGACCTGAGCGTGACGCCGCCGACGGGCAGCAACGCGGGGGCGGTGCTCGCCGTCAATCCGGCGGGAAGCCTCCATTACGACCCGACCTTGACCCACGGCGCCCATCTGACGGCGCTCAGCTTCGGACTTTGAGGAGCCCCAGACATGGCAACCACACCTGATTACCTTGGTGCACGAAATTCCCAATGCACCGTCATCACCAACAGTGGTGGCACCACGGCGCAAACCATCTTCACCGCCGGCGCCAATGGGGCGCGCGTGCATCTGGTTTCTGCCTCCACGGACGACACCACACCGTCGCTCACCTTGATAAAGAATGACGGCACCACGTCCTGCATTCTTGCGACCTTCCAGTTGCCGACCAACTCGGGCCGCGTGAACGGGGCGCCGGCCGTCGATCTTCTGGACCCCACAGTGATCCCGTCGGTCCCCGCCGACCCAGGCCGCTTCCTGACACTCGGCGCGGGCGAGATGCTGGCCGTAGCCATGACCACCACCCTGACCGTGGACAAGACAGTCCATGTGGTCGTTGACGGGGTCGACTACTGATGAGCACGCGAGGCGGCGATGATCCACGCAATTTCGGCCCAGGCCCGGAAAAGCCGCAGGCCAACGACGGCGGATTGACCATGGGCCTGCACCGCCAAACGACGCATATGGACGACCCGGGCGCCAAGACCCACGGCCGCCTGCACGGCATCGGGCCATCACGGAAGCCGGTCGATGGCTTCAAGCGCGAACGCCGCGTGGACGTCCGAGCGGAGAATTGTACCGGACTTCTCAAGACTGGAAATTGCGACGGGGACCCCTTCTGGATGCCGCCGGACGGTGCCTGGTACACCTGGCCCGGGATCGGCGGCACGCCCACTAACCGCAAGGGCGGCACGATCATGAATCAAGCCAATCCCGGCAATCCCAACGGCTACGACTTCGCGGGCGGGCAAACGACGACCGATACCCCCCTCGCCAATTGGGACGTACCGCAGCACACCGCATATGCCGTGGCGTCCGACAGCGAACTGATGATCGTGCGCCAGCGCAGCGTCACCGGCTTCGGCCAGGGCACGGGTGGCCCCGGTGACGACAACTACAACTGCTATGCCAACTGCAACTGCAATTGCGCCTGTGCCTGCGCCTGCGCCTGCGCCTGCCAATGTGCCTGCTGTTTCCCTGCGGGCACCCCCGTCACCCTAGCCAATGGAACACACCGCGACATCGCGCTGCTGCAGCCGGGCGATCTGGTGAAGGGCGCGTTCGGCATCGTCAACCGCATCGACCGCATGTTTGTCGGCCGCATCGGGCCGCATAGCGCCTTCTTGATCAACGGACGTTACTTCGTGGCGGGCGCGCACCGCCTGTGGTCCCTCTCCCGTGGCTGGGTCGCCGCCGATCCGGCCGGCTGGTACGCGGCCATGAAGGAGCCCGGCTCCCTGGCCCTCTTCGCGGACATCCATGGCGCGGCGGAACCGCCGGCGGACGGCATCTATGCGCCCGAGAGTGAGCGGCCGAAACAAATGGTGCTGGGCGACCGCCTCGCCTGGAGCGGTCTCGACAGCTTCCTCGCCGTCGAACGCATTGAGCCGGTCCACCATGACGGCACCCTGATGCTGTACGAGCCGATCTGCCACAACGGATCCGGCAGCTACGAGGTTCATGGCGGCCTGTGGGCCGTCGCCGGGCCGGACTACACCTTCCCCTTCCAAAGCTACCTGCGAGAGGAGACTCGCCATGACTTCTGGCATGCCCCCCGCCATGACCCGCGACCGGCTGCTCAACTGGGACCGTGACACGGCCCTGGCCACCGCCCCCCGGCTGACCTGGCTGCATCCCAACTGGATCACGACGGCAAGCCTGATCCTGGCGCTCGTCGGCCTGGCCGTCATCTGGCACGGGACGGATTGGGGCTCCGCCGTGGCCGGCGCGGGCCTGATCTTCGCCTCGCGCTGGGTCGACTGGATCGACGGTCATGTCGCCCGCGCCACGGACCGCGCCACCAACCTGGGCGGGCTCTACGACATCGCCGTCGGCTACGTGACCATGGTCCTCGTCATGGTCGTCATCGGCCTGCGTCAGAATGATCTGGCCCTGGTCTGGGTCGGCGCCGGAGCGGCGGTCCTGCTGCGCCTCATGCTCATGGGCGTCGGCTGGAGCCTGGCAAAGCGCCAGCGCCTGGGTGTCGTTCCCTGGAATCCGCAGAAGCTTTTGACCCCGCGCCAGCGGCCCATCATGCGCCGGGTGAAGTGGGGCCTCGATGCCTGTCGCAACGATTACTGGATCGTGCTGTTCGCCGCCGCCGGCGGCGCCGGGCTCCAGGTCTGGGCCTGGGCCTATACGGGCGTCGTCGTCGCCCTGACCATATGGGTCGCGGCCGCCGCCGCGCGCTACGTCCAGCGGGTTCACCCCGCGGCGCCGACGCAGGAAGACGGTGGTCTGCAGAGCGAGCCGGGCCCATGTTGAAGCGAGCACGACGCGCCTGGACCGTTGCCGGATCAACCGTCGAGAACCTGGTTCATGACTGCACGGTGGCAGCGGATCATCTGCGCCTGCGCACATGGTACCGCCAACGCGACGGCGTCAATCGGCCTGGCGAGGGGGGCGCCGGAAGCAACGCCCTTGGTGAAGACCTGTCGCCGCGCCTTGCCGGCGTGCTGTTGGCGCCGGTCGGGGACGTCGTCATTCCATGGAACCCCGAGGCCATGCGGGACGGTGCTGTCCACTATGTCAGCACCTTGTTCGACGGAACGCCGGCTCCGGAGCCCTATCGGATCATGGAGTTGGACGACATGGCCGTTCTGGCCACGACCGCCCTGCGCCAAGCGGCCCAGTACCCGCATTGGCATCACAAGCAACACGTTTATGTCTTCGGGTTTCTGCAGCACATTCTCGACACCACGGGCATCGGCACGGTTCCCGCACTCAAAGTCATCTCCGACGGCGAACCGACGAACGGGTTCATCAGTGATGGCGTAATCATAGAGGCGCGCCAGGGGCCTCTGGGATTCGTCGGCTCCTTCGACGCGACCCGACCGGAAAACGCCGTGGCTTACCGGGACGTGAGGGAGACCCTCCCGGACGGCACGCCGAACCCTGAATTCGGCCGTTTTTCCGTACCGCCGCCTCAACCCGTGGACTGGGAGTTCGGCTGATGACCTACAGACTGACCCTGGAAGGGGAGGACATCCTCCATCTTCTCTACGACCCCAAGGACTCCACCCTGATTCGCGAAGGTGGCGACGACGGGCAGATCGTCCATCCCGCCTTCACCACCGAGGGTCCTGTGTCCTGGCCCGTGCCGCAGCGCGTGTCGCCGGACAACCCCGGCCGCAAGGTAGGCATCCGCACCCTGAAAATCCAGATGGGCTTCAAGTGCAATTACGCCTGCGCCTATTGCAATCAGGCGAGCTGGAACACTTTTCTGGGCGGCGCGGTAGAGGACGCGAAACTGTTCCTGCGCAATCTCGATACCTGGTTCGCGACCGACGGCGCCGCCAAGAACGGCGGCGACGATCTGAGGATCGAGTTCTGGGGCGGCGAGCCCTTCGTCTATTGGACCAAGCTGAAAATTCTCGGCGACGAACTGCGCCGACGCTATCCCAGGGCTCGGTTCAACGTCATCACCAACGGCTCGCTGCTCGACGATGAGAAGATCGACTGGCTGATCGCCCAGCGGGTCGGGGTGCAGATCAGCCATGACGGTCCGGCCCAGAAATACCGCAACCCGGAAGACATCCTGGACGATCCGGAGAAGTGCCGGCTGATCCGCCGGCTGATGACGGCGGCGGGGCAGTTGGGCAGCGCGGACGAGCCTTTCGACGATGGGCCAACCTTCGGCCTGGGCTTCGGCACGGTGCTGACACGGTGGAATTATTCCCTCGCCGCCGTGCGCCGCCATATCGAAGACAAGCTGGGCGTGCCGCCGGGATCGATTTCTTCCAACACGGAAGAAATTCTACTGCCCTATGACGACGACGCCCTGGCCTGCACACCGCAGGACGAGGCGGGCCACCGGGTGGCTCTGCACACCCTGTTCGCCGAGGCGGCCAACGGCCTGACCGTGCCCGGCTGCAATTCCGTGCGCAACAAGATCGAGGACTTTCTCGACTCGCTCGGCAAGAAGCGACCACTTGCCGCTCTTGGCCAGAAATGCGGCATGGACCGCGAGGACACCATCGCCGTCAACCTGATGGGTGAGGTGACAACCTGCCATAACGTGTCCGCCGACGACCCCCACCACAACCTGGGCAATGTCCGCGACCTGACCGCCGTGCGCCTGGACACGGCGCACCATCACCAGACCCGCGACGAATGCCGTAGCTGCCCCGTGGTGCAACTGTGCAAGGGGTCCTGCATGTTTCTGGAAGGAAAGTACTGGCAGGCCGCCTGCGATGTCAGCTTCACCTACAACACAGCCATGCTGGCGGCGGCCCTCTATTATCTGACCGGCAGGACGCTGATCCGAATCGACGCCCTGGACGGCGCCTTCATCCGCCGGCCCGGTACCGCATCGGTGGAGGTCATCCGTCTGGCGCACGCAGATCAGGCGGAGGCTGTTAATGCGTGATCTTGTCCGCCAGTCGGAGCCGATCCCAGAAGTCATGACCTTCGATTTCGCCGGCGGCCGCATCGCCGCCATGAACGATCTGATCCTGGCGGAAATGCGCACCACCGACGCGACGCCGGACCGCATCCACGGTGACAGCATTCTGAACCGCCGGGCCACGAAATGCCTGTTCGACCGTAAACCCCTGCCGCCAGGACTGGCCGGCTTGGCGGAGCGGCTCTACGCGGCGCTCGCCATTTATCTTGAACGCTGGCACCCGACGCTTGTCGGTCGGCCCTTCCGCCACAGGTCCTGGTGCAATCATTACAAACCCAACGAAGGCGTTCCCTGGCACGACCATGGGGAGACCCCCGTGGTCGCCGTCTATTCGGTGCAGGGCAACGGCGGCGACCTGATCATTCAGGACGAGGCCGATCCCGCACGATGCCATCGGCTGGACACGCCGCCGGGCCGGCTGATCTTCATGGCGGGTAACATGCGCCATTGTTCGACGCCCAACTTCGGGCCGGTCGCGGCCCGGGTCTCCCTGCCCGTGAACTTCATGTTCGCAGAAGGCCCCAGGCCGACCGCCGACCAACCCAGGGCCTGCCCGTAACCGACATCATCACAGCCGCGAGGGTCTATGCCGCCGGTCAACTTCGCCGTCTTCGTCGTCCTGTGGAACAACCTGCAGGGGCTGAACACGCCGGACCTCCATATCCACATGGCCCAGTGGCTGGAGGGCGAGCGCCAGGCGGGCCGCCACGAATTGCTGCTGATGGCCTTCCGCAATTCGGGCAAGTCGACCCTGGTCGGCCTGTTCTGCGCCTGGATGCTGTGGCGCGACCCGGACCTGCGTATCATGGTGTTGGCGGCGGATCTGGCGCTGGCGCGCAAGATGGTGCGCAACGTCAAACGCATCATCGAACGCCACCCGCTGACACGGCACCTGAAGCCGCCGCGGGCCGACCAATGGGCGTCGGAACAGTTCACGGTCAACCGCCGGGCGGAACTGCGCGATCCTTCCATGCTAGCCCGCGGCATCGGCGCCAACCTGACCGGATCCCGCGCCGACGTGGTGATCTGTGACGATGTCGAGGTGCCCAACACCTGCGACACCGCGTCCAAACGCGCCGACCTACGCGCGCGCCTGGCGGAAATCGAATACGTTTTGGTGCCGGGCGGCCTCCAGCTTTATGTCGGCACGCCCCACACCTATGACACCATCTACGCGGCCGAGGCGCGGGCCGGCGCGGCGGACGGCAAGCCGTTCCTCGCCGGGTTCCAGAGGCTCGAGGTCCCGTTGCTGGGTCCCGGCGGAAGGTCGCGATGGCCGGAACGGTTTCCCATTGCCCGCATCGACGCGATCCGCGACCGCAGCGGCCCCAACAAGTTCCGTAGCCAGATGCTGTTGGAGCCCGTCAACATTCTGGACAGCCGCCTCGACCCGGACCGCCTAATCCCTTACGCCCATCCGCTAGACTATGCGGAACGCAACGGCGTCGGCGTCCTGACCCTCGGCGGCAAGCGCCTGGCGTCGGCGTCCTGCTGGTGGGACCCTGCATACGGCGCGCCGGGCGCCGGCGACGCCAGCGTAGTCGCCGCGCTGTTCACGGACAACGACGGTATCCATTACCTGCATGCCGTCCGTTACCTGGAACATGACCCGGCGGAGGCGGCGCGCGCGGCAACGGGATCGGGCAAAGACGACCGCGACGAGGCCTCGCAGCAATGCCGGCAGGTCGCCGCCTTCCTGCGCGACCACCATCTGCCCTCGGTGACGCTAGAGACCAACGGCATCGGGCGGTTCCTGCCGGGCCTGCTGCGTCGCGCCCTGGGCACCGCCGGGGTCGAGGCGGCGGTGATCGAAGCGACCAGCCACCGCGCCAAGGACCTGCGTATCCTGGATGCCTTCGACGCCGTCCTGGCGGCCGGGCGCTTGCACGCCCACGATAGCGTCTGGCACACACCCTTTGTCCGCGAAATGCGCGAATGGGCCCCCGGCGCGACCTGCCGGGACGACGGCCTGGACGCGGTCGCCGGCTGCCTGCTGGCGGAACCCGTGCGCCTGGGCCGAGGAGTTCCGCCGGCCGACGGCCTGACACGCCGCAAACCCAACTGGCGGGGCGGCGGCACCTTCACGGCAAAGACGGATTTCGTTTTGTGACGATCGTCGCAGTCAATTGGAAAAGGAGGATTCCCTTGGGAACCACGGAACAGGATCACACCTTGCCGGCCGCACAGGCCACAACCCCAGACCGGTCCGGAGATGCTCCCGAACCCGGTTTACCGGGTGTCGGCGGCGCGGACGGAATGGGGGGTTATGGGCGCAGCTTCCTGACCGCATCCGTCGGGCGCGGCCAGGAGAACAGGGCGGACGACGTGCACACAGTCTCCACCTTCCTTGCCGAAAACAAGCTGATGCCGGCGGCCACACGGGACGCCGATGAAGACTTTCTCAGCGCCATCGAAAAGGGCCAGATAAAGCTGAACGAACTGGCCGGTGACGGGCTCCGGGTCGACGGAATCGTCAAACCCTGGGGCCCGACCGAGGTTCTGTCCCAGCGGGCCGTGACGTCTGGACGGATGCGTGCGTCGGAGAACGCGAACAGTCCCTATCCTTGGTTTTCAGGAGAGTCTCCGGAAACGTCCCGCACGGAAGACGGCACCATCGACAAACTGCTGCAAAAATTCAATTACTGGCTTTATCAGCAGCGCGGTGAACGCATCCCGTTCATGGGCAAGACCCCCGTCGGTGGAAGAAGGGGTTGAATGTCCACACGTCCGCGACGGCCGTTTCACAAGCGACACCATCAGCGAAAGGCGTTATCGTAATCATGGAATTTTACCGTCGCGGACATTTTATTTGGCGCATAGATGAGAGACTTCCAACTCGCCCGCCCGCTTTCCGTCACGCATTTTGAAACGGCATTTGTCGCGGCGATCCTGATCGTCAATGTCCTGGATGACTTCTTGCTGGGAACGCAAATCACGGAGATCAACGACTATCTCCTCGCAGACTATGTAAAAAAGTCCCTGATCGTCATTCTTTGCCTTTCCACCGCCCCCGTCCGCGCGATCGTTCGGCAATCAATCTCAGCGCCCGATTTGCCGTGGAGCGGTTCCGGGTGGCTGAACGGACATGTTCTAGCTCTCTTGGCCGGCATACTCCTTTGCGATCATCTGCTTCATGGCCTGGGGGAATTTTTCAGTTCTTGGCTGGAAGCTCCCGTCGTCGCGAACATCCCTGCGTACCATGACGACATCGTGCGATATTTCGACCTGACATTTGGGCTGATGCTGAATTCGGTCGCAGAGGAAGTCTTCTACCGCGCCGTTCTGATCGCCGTCGTCTTCCGCTATGTCCCTAGTCTGGGAACCAGCATTCTGATCGCGGGCCTTCTGTTCGGGGCCGCCCATTGGTCCCAAGGCATTGTCTGGACGGTGGTGATCTCTCTGTCGGGCGTCATGTACGGGTATCTGTATTGCCTGACACGGTCCATCGTGCCGTTGGTCATTGTCCACTACATCCACAACCTGATTGTCTTCACCCCCTGACGCCGGTTCGGCGTGAATTGTTAGGGACTGACCCGCATGCCTTCCACTGCCGACACCACAGATACCCGCGCCCTGCATACCGCCAACGAGGCTCTGCGCGAGGCAAGTCTTGCACGTCAGGCCATCATCGCTCACGAACGGCAATGCGTGGAGCGGTCGCGCGAGGCCGCCCAATCGTTCGACCGCATGGGACAGGAACTGCGCGCCTTCATGGCCCAGACCCGCGATGCCCGCGCCCGCCTGCACGACCGGGTTGACCAGACCCAGGATCGCATCACGGAAAATCAGGTGCAGGTTCTGGAGGGCTTCGCGGCGCTGCGCTCGGGCTTGATCCGGGGATTGTTCGCGGCCCTTCTGGCGCTGACCGGCGCCGCCGCCGCCATGGCCTGGTATCTGATGACCGGGCGGCTGGCACCCTAGGAGAAAAGGGCCGTTACGTGGCCGTCGACATCCGGTGGATCAGCTCAGCCATGGTTTCCTCGGCGATCGGATTGTCCGCCTGACAGGTGCCGGCGGCGCGGTGGCCGCCGCCGCCGAAACGCAACATCAGTTCGCCCACGTTGACCGGCGAGGATCGGTCGAAGATCGACTTTCCGACGGCGAACACGGTGTTCTTGTCCTGTTTTCCCATGACCACATGCATGGAGATGTTGCATTCCGGGAACAGGGCATAGATCAGGAACCGATTGCCGCAATAGATGTCCGTTTCCTTGCGCATGTCGATGACGGCGAGCTTGTCGTGCATGGTGGTGCAGCGCCGCAGCTGTTCCTCGAACTTGGGCCGGTGTTCGTTGTACAGGTCGATGCGTTCCTTGACGTCGGGAAGTTCCAGGATTTCCTCGATGGTGAAGTTCCGGCAGTCCTCGATCAGGCCCATCATCAGTTCGTAGTTGGGAATGCGGAACCCGCGGAAGCGGCCCAGGCCCGTGCGCGGGTCCATGATGAAGTTGAGCAGCGCCCAGCCCTGGGGGTTGAGCACATCGTCCATTTCGTACTGCGCCGAATCCGCCTGATCGACGGCGTCCATCAGTTCGCCGGACACGTAGGGGAAGCCTTCTTCCCCGCCGAAGTAGTTGTAGACCACACGCGCCGCCGACGGCGCCGTCGGGTCGATGACATGATTGTCCTTCTTGCCGCCGACGCGCTCCATCTCGCTCAGATGGTGGTCGAAGGCGAGATAGACCCGCTCATCGAGCGGCACGTTGGTCGAAATGTCGTTGTCGGTAAGGTCGACCTCGCCGTACTGCATCTGGCGCGGATGGACGAACAAAATGTCGTCGATCAGCTCCATTTCCTCGAACAGTACGGCGCAAACCAGACCGTCGAAGTCGCTGCGGGTGATCAGGCGAAACTGCCGCCCGCTTTCCTTCAACGCGCGTGCAAGCGGTTTCCCCGCACCCATGATCGGAGATTCGTCGGGCTTCGCCCCTTTCTTGACCTCGGGCTTCGGCTCCGGCGCGGGCGGGGTACTATCCGCGGCAGGTTCACCGGCGGGCTCGGGCGCCGGCGGCGCAGACAGCCGCTGCGGTGTGCCGCCCTTGACGGCAAGGCCAATTTCCAAGCTCTCGAACCAGTTGAGAAAGCGGCCGACATTGGCGCCGGTAAACACCAGTCCGCGCTGCGGCACAATGATTTCGGGCCCCAGGTCGCGCACGCGGCGAATCCAATCGTCGCGCGCGGCGGGCGAGCCCATCCAGCGCTGATGGAACCCGGTCAGATATTGGACGTGCCGGTCGAAGTCACGCACGGTGAACCCGTCGCGGTCGTCGGGCGGCACCAGGGCGCCACCGATGTCGCCGGAGAACAGCACCTTGGCCGCAGGATCGAAGACCGAGAAATTGCCCGGCGAATGCAGGTAGTGGGCGGGGATCAATTGCAGCCGGCCACCCTCGCCGAAACGGATTTCCATGCCCTCGTCAGGTACCGCGACGAAATCGGCCTCGCGGTCGTAATGGGTGACATAGCCCAGCCACAGCCAAGGCACATGGACCTTCAGTTCGTCGACGCAGACTTCGCGCCACAACGGCAGCGACGACCCCGCGTCCGGATCTTCGTGGGTCAGGATGACGTGTTTGATGTCGGCAAGCGGCACCTCGCGTTCGATGCCGTCGAACACGGCGGGGAAAATCTCGACGCCGCCGGGATCGATCAGCACGGCCTCGTTGCCCGCACGCACGACCACCTGGTTTGAATCAACCAGATCGGGCGGCTTACCGCTGTCCTGACCGAAGATCAGCCAGGACTGCGTTCCGTCTCGGAACACCACTTCTGAACGCACTTATGACAACCCCTGTCGTTGGACTTGGTTCAAGTGGCCTTCCTCTTGAGCACTCTTGGTTTCTTATCGCTTCCCAGCCCCAACAATAGAAGATTTTTCTAAACCGCGCCAAGGACTTGTGAATGCCCGCGTAACCGGCCTTCGGCCAGTTTCATCCGAAACAGCAAGACATTTGCCCGTTTAGCCCGAAAACCTGCGAACAAAGGACAATGCTCATGCGCCCGACCTTCCTCGGAACACCAGCCTGGCGGCTCAATCCCGTCCTCGTCGCCAGTGAGTTCCGGCATGTCGCGGCATCCGGCCCGGGCAGGTTTCAGCGCGACCGATCCGGCAACGCCGATATCCAGGGCGTCAAGATCGACAAGCAAAAAGCCGACCTTCTGGAAAACGCGCTGAAAACGCGCGGAATTGCCGACCAGAAGGCATTCTCTGAACGATTGCGCCGCCATGGCGCAGTCCTTGAGGATAAGGAACGCGATCTTCTCATCAATCTGGCGACAAACTGGTTCGAGACAACCGCAGATCAGGAATTTGAGGCCATTGCCGCGAATAGCCTTGATCTGCTGGGAAACAGAGCTTCAAGGAATATTGCCCCCGCACCAGCCAGGCAGGATACACCCGGTGCGCATCAGCCTGACGGTCCCGTAGTTGGCGGCCCCATGAAGAGTGAGACGCGTTCCGATGTGACGGCGCAACCCGCGCTCCCGGATTTCGACCGCTTGCAGGCCGAACTTGACGCCGCCAGCCGCAACCGGCGTGCCGCCGTCGAACGCGCGGCCCGGAAGGAAGCAGAGTTCAACGCCGCCAGGAACACAGCCAACAACGCCTGGAGCCGCGTGGGCAAGGAAGCGGCAAAAGCCGCCATCCAGCTAGGCGCCACACTTGTTACAAAAAGGGGGCGCCCGGCGTCACCCGGCCTTGGCGCAGCGTACGAAACCTACGAAGCCGCGATGAGCGCCGCAGATGAGAAGCAAAAAGAACTTCAATCGCTACGCCGGGAAATCGCCGATTGGGATGCTGAAATAAACGCGATTTTATCACACATGCCCAAATGACTGTGGGATGGATATCTGAGACACACTCGCTTCTCAGTAGAATGACAGGCGTTTATACTTTTTCCATTAAGCGCTCATGCTGTCATGCGACACGGGCGACAAGGAGGCGCGCATGAAGGTTATCGCTTGGATCATCGTCGGCATACTTATCGGCGCAGGGTCGACCGTGGGTTTCACACATGCCAACGACACGTTCAGGCCGCACCAAATTGTTGACCGGAAAAGCTTCCTAGAAGAACGGTCTCCTTACGATCAAGTCCAGTATTTGATCGGCCTTGCAGATGCGGTCGCCTACATTCGTCCGGCCGACGCCATCGGAGCGAGCGTATCGAAATGCCTTGAGGGTGTGAACGTTCACGGCGGCATGATCTTTAGTGCGCCGATGATGCATTTCGTGAAGCAGGCCCAGCCGGACACGCCCGTCGTCGCCGTCCTGTTGGACATCCTCCGCAAAGATTGCGCCAAATATCTTAAATAAGGGTGCGCGGCTCCGCCGCTCACCGACCACTCCCCACCTCCCCATCCCGGACAACCCAGGGGGCCGCTTCCCACATTGAAGCGCCGATGGCCCGGATTTATCCCGACGCCCCCGCGGCGGCGAGCCCATTCACATGCCCGCCACAACCGCCAGGACCGGCGTCCTTCCCTTCAACGCGACACGACAAAGGAGTCCGGATTTCCGGAGAACACGCATGTCGACACATATCGCACAATCCTTCATCAAGCACTTCCAGACGGACGTGCACTTGGAATACCAGCGCGTCGGCTCCAAGCTGCGCAACACGGTGCGTTCCAAGAACGATATCCAAGGATCGTCCACCACTTTCCAGAAGGTCGGAAAAGGCACGGCCTCGACCAAGGCCCGCCACGGCATGGTTCCGGTCATGAACCTGGATCACACGCCCGTCGAATGTCAGTTGCAGGACTATTACGCCGGCGACTGGGTGGACGAGCTTGACGAGATCAAGACCAACATCAACGAACGCCAGATCATCGCCCGAGCCGGTGCCAATGCGTTGGGCCGCAAGACGGACGAACTGATCGTCGGACAGTTGGACACGTCCACCAACTATTCCGGCGACGGGTCCGACGGCCTGACCAAGACGAAGGTGCTGACCGCCTTCGAAATGTTGGGCGACGCCGACGTTCCCGACGACGGCGACCGCTTCGCTGTCATCGGCTGGAAGCAGTGGACGGACCTTCTGAAAATTCCCGAGTTCTCGGACATGGACTTCGTCGGCTCCGACGACCTGCCATGGCGCGGCATCCAGGCCAAGCGCTGGCTGGGCACCTTGTGGATTCCCCATTCGGGCCTGACCAAAACCACCGGTGTGCGGTTCTGCTACTGGTACCACAAAAGCGCCGTCGGCCACGCCGTGGGTAAGGATGTCAAGACCGATATCACCTGGCACGGCGACCGCGCATCCAACTTCGTCAACAACATGATGAGCCAGGGGGCCTGCCTGATCGATCCGTCGGGCGTGGTGTCCCTGCGCTGCCTGGAAAGCTAGGAGGCGACCATGGCATTCGTTTCGAAAGACCTGAGCGTTCTCAGCTACGCCAACGGATTCACCCTGTGGCACTACACCACGGTTGACGTCGCCGCCGTCGTGGACAGCGCCGGTTACTTCAACGACGCGGCTCACATGCTGCGGACCGGTGACATCCTGGTGGCCAATGTCGATACCGACGGCACGCCCGGCGCCGGCCTGTTCCTGGTCAGCGCCAACACGGGCGGCATCGTCGACGTCGACGACCTGACCGCGGTCGGCGGCACGGACACGGACTAGTCCGCCGCCATCTCGTCACGCCTTGGGGGCGCCCCGGCATCAGCCGGGGCGCCCCTTTGCGCTTGTTCCTTTCCCCGACCCCTCACCGGAGACCTCGCCATGGCCCTAAGTCAGATCGCCCTTTGCTCCCGCGCCTTATTGAAACTGGGCGGCACCACCATCACCTCGTTCGACGAAGGCACGGCCGAGGCCGAGATTGCGGCCAACCTGTATCCCTCCATACGCGACGCCCTCTTGTCCGCCCATCCCTGGAGCTTCGCGACGGCGCAGCAGCGTCTGCCCGTCCTGGCGGCGGAGCCGGTCGCCGATTACGCAAAGGCGTTCCAGCTGCCGGCCAATTTCTTGCGCGCCCTGTCGGCCGGCGGCAACGCCCGCGGACACGGCCTGGAATATCGGATTGCCGAACGGCGCCTGCACGCCAACACTGACGACGTGGTCATGACCTATATCTTCCGCCCGGCCGAGATTGATTTTCCACCGTTCTTCGATCAGGCCCTGATCACCCGCCTGGCCGCCGAGTTCTGCATCCCGTTGACGGAAAGCACGTCACGGGCCGAGGCCTTGCACCGCCTCGCCGATCAGGAATTCCAGCGCGCCAAGACCATCGACGCCCAACAGGAAACACCGGGACGGATCGACGATTTTTCGCTGGTGGAGGTACGCGCCTGATGCCCCGCCTGACCACACATAAATCCAACTTCACCGCCGGTGAAGTTTCGGCCCGCCTGCTCGGGCGTAGCGATCTACGGTCCTACGCCAATGGGGCCGCGAAACTACGCAACGTGGTGATCCAGCCGACCGGCGGCGTCACCCGCCGCGCTGGTACGCGCTTTGTCGACATGGCGCCGGGCCCCGGGCGCTTGATCGCCTTCGAGTTCAACACAGAGCAGACATACCTGCTGTGCTTTTCCCATCTTCAGATCGACGTCTATACGGACGGTGTCAAGACCGCGACCATCGCCGCACCCTGGATCGAAGCGCAGATCGCCAAGCTGGCCTGGGTGCAGAGCGCGGATACTTTGTTGGTCGTCCATCCAGACACGGCACCCAAGAAGATCACCCGCACATCGCATGCAGACTGGCAGATTGCGGATTGGGTTTTTGCCGAAACGAACAGCCGAATCCATCAACCACACCACAAGTTCTCGGCGGCGGATGTTACCCTGAACCCTACGGGAACCAGTGGCACCATCACGGTCACCGCCTCGGCCCCCGTGTTCGACGCCGGCCATGTCGGTACGCGGTTCCGCATCGCCAACAAGGAAATCGAAATCACCGCCGTCTCCTCCGCGACCTCGGCAACGGCAACGGTCAAGGAAACCCTGGCCAATGCGAACGCCACCAAGGACTGGGAGGAACAATCGTTTTCCCCCGTCCGGGGATATCCGGCGACCGTAACTTTCCACCAGGATCGCACGGTGATCGGCGGGTCGCGTGACCTGCCCAACCAGATTTGGATGTCCAAGTCGGCGGACCTGTTCAATTTCGATCTGGGCGAGGGCCTGGATGACGAGGCCATCGAGTTCGCCCTGTTGTCCGATCAGGTCA
>DNMS01000057.1:6848-13489 GCA_003488105.1 Rhodospirillaceae bacterium | reverse complement strand
CAGGCCGAAGCCGACGGCGTGCCGTCCCACGGCCTGTCGCGGGTGCCCAGCTATGCCGACCAGGCGAAAAGCGGCAAGGTCAACGGCCATGCCATCGCCCGCCTGGAACAGACGGCGACGGCCGCGCTGCGCGTCGACGCCAACGGCGGCTATGCCTATCCGGCCATTCATCTGGGCCTGGGCCGCGCCATGACGCTGGCGCAGGAAGCGGGCATCGTCGGCCTCGCCATCGGCAATTCCCACCACGGCGGCGTCGGCGGCCATCCGGTCGAAGCCGCCGCCCGCAAGGGCCTGATCGCCATGGGCTTCCTCAACGCCCCGGCGGCCATTGCGCCGTGGAACGGCAACCGCGCCCTCTACGGCACCAACCCCATCGCCTTCGCCTGCCCGCGGCGCAACGCCGACGGCACGGATTGGGGCGACCCGATCCTGGTCGATCTGGCGCTCAGCAAGGTCGCCCGCGGCAAGATCATGATGGCCGCCAACAAGGGCGAGCCGATCCCCGAGGGCTGGTCCACGGACAAGCACGGCAAGCCGACCACGGACGCCAAGGAAGCCCTCGACGGCGGCCTGATGATCCCCATGGGCGACGCCAAGGGCGCGGCCCTGGTGCTGATGGTGGAAATCCTGGCGGCGACGCTCACGGGCTCCAACCACGGCTTCGAAGCCTCCAGCTTCTTCGCCGCCGACGGCGAGCCGCCCAAGGTCGGCCAGTTCTTCATCCTGATCGACCCGTCCGCCTTCGCCCATGAGGACGAGGAAACGGCGGACAACCGCTTCATCGAACGCATCGGCACCCTGGTCCAGGCCATCACCGAGCAAGACGGCGCCTGGCTGCCCGGCGTCGACCGCTGGGCCAACCGCGCCAAGGCGAATGCGGAGGGCGTGAACGTGCCGGATAACCTGCTGGCCGATCTGGAAGCCCGCGCGGCGGGGTAACCGCCGACCGTCATCCCCGATAAACGTCATGGCCGGGCGCGACCCGGCCATCCACGCTTTCTGTCTTCTCATTGCCTCACCGTCTCTGTGGTTCCTTCAAGAAAACCACTGAGGCAGTGAGACGATGAGGCGACCATGTCATTCCCGCGAAAGCGGGAATCCACGCCCCTGGATCCCCGGATCAAGCCCGGGGGTGACGGAATGGGATATGCGTGGTAGGATAAAATCCGACCGCCATATCGAATGGATCGCACGAGGGCTTGACGCCATGTCCATGGTCAAGAAAAGCATCACGGTTACCGACCAGCAGGAAGCCTGGATTCAGGGGCAACTCGCCAGTGGTAATTACGCTACGGATAGCGAACTGATCCGCGAAGCCATCCGCGAAAAGCAAACGCGCGCCGACGAGATCGCGCGCATCCGGTCGGCGCTGGTTGAGGCGGAAAGCGGCGGCATGAGCGACAAGTCACCGGAAGATATTCGCCGCGCGGTTCTGGCTGCTCTCAAGGAAGATGGCAAGCTATAGACTCAGCCTAGCCGCCGAGGATGACTTGGCGCGTCTTTATCGCCGAGGGATCACGGAATTCGGTTTGGCCCAGGCCGACCGTTATTTTGACGGGCTGATCGCGCGGTTCGACCGCATCGCCGGTGATCCCTCACTCTATGCAGCTGTCGATCACATCCGACCCGGCTACCGGCGGAGCGTCTACGGCACTCATTCTGTTTATTATCGGATTGAAGGTCGGGGCGTGGAAATCATGCGGGTGCTGGGCCGTGAGGATGTAATGGCACTGGTTGAATAGTGGCAGAATACAAAAAAACATGGGTTTCTGAGCCGTGGATTGGGAATTTTGGCGTGAAGCCAATTGATCCAGGATACATCTACATATTTGAGAATGACGGAAAGTATAAAATAGGAAAATCTATTAACCCTGCCGCAAGAATTAAAACTGCAAAAACTTGGCTCCCAGATATGAATGTAGTCGGCATTAAACCGTTCTGGAATGTGTCAAGAATTGAACGCCTTTTACACGTTGGCATGTCTATTAGTTGGTATGATCGTGAGTGGTTTGAACCATTAGACGAAAGTTATCTTGATACAATGACGGGTCAATTTAAGGAGTTTTATGATGAGGATATAAATAGGAATTCAGTGGATTTTATCTATTGGTATAACAGCAGCGGTATGGCTGAATTTGCGATTGATCTTAACTATCAAAAAGTATCTGTAAAAAAATTTATGAGAACAGAAAGTTCACGAAAAAAGAAATAATTAAAATACTGCATTAATAATTATTTAATATGTATTTATATTATGAAAATATACTGTTATTTATATTTAATTGATCCCGATTTTTCATCTCAAGGCACCACCTTCCCCGGATTCATGATGCCCTTGGGGTCGAGCGCGGCTTTGATGCTGCGGAGCATGTGTTTTTCCACGTCCGTCTTGTAGCGTTCCATTTCGTGCACCTTCAGAAGTCCGATGCCGTGTTCGGCGGAGAAGGAGCCGCCGAGGCTATCGGCGATGTCGTGCACGCCGGGGGGCACTTCGTTGCGCAGGCGCTCCGCATCCTCGGGCGTCGTGTCCTTGGGCATCACCAGGTTGTAGTGCAGGTTGCCGTCGCCCATGTGGCCGAAGGCCATGATGGTGACGCCGGGGATGACCTTTTCCGCATGCGGGTCGGCCTTGGCGAGGAATTCCGGGATTTTGGAGACAGGCACGGAAATGTCGTGCTTGGCCGAGGGGCCGCAGTGCTTCAAGGCCTCGGGAATGCTTTCCCGGATGTTCCACAGCCGCGCCGCCTGCTCGCCGCTTTCGGCCAGCACGGCGTCGATGATCTCGCCCGCCTCGAAGGCTTCGCCGAGGGCCGTTTCGGCCAAATCCCGGATCACGCCCTTCTGCCCCGACGCCAATTCGATCAGCGCGTGGTGTTCATGGCGTTCCGTGAACGGGTCCTGGCTGCCCGGGATGTGTTCGAACACGGCGTCCATGGGGGCGCGGCAGATATATTCGAAGCTGGTCACCTGATCGCCCGTCGCGGCCTTCAGGCGCGTCAAGAGAGCCGAGAGGTGGGCCGGGGTTTCCGCCGCGACCATGGCGGTCGTCGTCTCGGCCGGGCGGGGGAACAGTTTCAGGACGGCGGCGGTGATGATGCCGAGCGTGCCCTCCGCGCCCATGAAGATATGCTTCAGGTCATAGCCCGTGTTGTTCTTGCGGATGCCGCGCAGCCCGTTCCACACGCGGCCGTCGGCCGTGACGACCTCCAGCCCCAGCACCAGATCGCGGGCGTTGCCGTAGCGCAGCACCTGAATGCCGCCGGCGTTGGTCGAGAGATTCCCGCCGATCTGGCAGGTCCCCTCGGCGGCGAGGGAGAGCGGGAACAGAAGCCCGGCGGCCTCGGCCTTGTCTTGAATCTCTTTCAGAATACAGCCGGCCTCGACCGTCATGGTCGCGTTGACGGGGTCGATCTCGCGCACCGCATTCATGCGGCCCAGGTTGACCAGCACGCCGCCCTGGGCGACCGCCCCGCCGCACAGGCCCGTATTGCCGCCCTGGGGGGTAATCGTCACGCCGTGTTCGGCGCAGATGGTGACGATCTTGGAGACTTCTTCCGTATTGGCGGGGCGCAGCACCAGCGGGCTTTCGCCGTGGTAGTAATTGCGCTCCTCCGCCAGGTAGGGGGCCATGTCGGCGGGCGTCTCGTACCAGCCCTTGTCGCCCACGGCGTTTTTCAGCGCGGTGCGCACGGTTTCGGGAAGAGGGGGCATATGGGCGCCGTCGGCCATGATCGTATTCCTTGAAGGCGATGGTCACTGGGGATGTTTCCGGTCATATTTGCCACGATGGCCGCCCAACGACAAGCCGGAGCCCCGCCCATGACCGCGACAATTTCTCAACCCAAGCCCGAGAATTCCAAAAGCGTCCCGCAAGGCGGCACGCCGGGGGAAACCACGGTCTGCGTCATCGGCGCCGGCATCGTCGGCGTCAACTGCGCCCTGGCGGCGGTGAAGGAGGGGTTCAAGGTCACCCTGATCGACCGCATCGAACCGGGGGAGGCCTGTTCCTTCGGCAACGCCGGCATCTTGGCCGAATGGTCGTTCGTGCCGACCTTCGGGCCGGAAGTGCTGCGCAATGTGCCCGGCTATCTGATCGACCCCAAGGGGCCCTTGACCATCCGCTGGGCGCGGCTGCCCCATATCCTGCCCTGGCTGCTGCGCATGCTGCGCTTCGCCAGCGTCGCGCACCAACGCCGCGCCGCCGACGCCATGCGTCATCTGACCATCGGCTGCTCCGACGCCTATGGGGCCCTGGCGGCGGAGGCCGGGGCGCCCGAGCTGGTGCGCCGCGACCCGGTGCTGCAGGTCTACGACAACGCGACCGATTTCAAGAAGGCGGAGACCGACCTGGCGTTCCGGGCGACCTACGGCATCAAGTATCAGGCGCTCGACCGCAAGGAACTGACGGACCTGGAGCCGGCCCTCGGCCCCGATTTCAAATGGGCCCATGCGCTGCTCGGCGGCGGCACCACGACCAACCCGGGCCGCCTGACCAAGGTCCTGGCCGAGACCTTTGTGAAGCGCGGCGGCACCCTGCAACAGGGGGAGGTGCGGGGGCTGGCGCGGAAAGCCGACGGCGGCTTCCGCATCGAGACGTCGGAGGGCGTGCTTGAGGCGGACCGCATCGTGCTCGCCGCCGGGGCCTTTTCCCACAAGCTGGCGGCCCTGCTGGGCGAGAAGATCCCATTGGGGACCGAACGCGGCTACCACGCCATCCTGGCCGACCCGGGGGTGCAGGTGAACCATGCCGTCGGCTGGAAGGCCCGCGCCTTCTATGCCTCGCCCATGGAGATGGGCCTGCGTCTGGCCGGCACGGTCGAACTGGCGGGGTTGGAGGCCGCGCCCGATTACGCCCGGGTAAAGGTCATGACCGATCTGGTGCCCAGGCTGCTGCCCGGGGTGAAGACGGCGGTTTCGACGCAATGGATGGGCTTCCGCCCGACCCTGCCGGACAGCCTGCCCGTGCTCGGCCCGTCATCGGTGGCGCCGGGGCTGTTCCATGCCTTCGGCCATCAGCACGTGGGCCTGACCTGCGGCCCGGCGACGGGGCGCGTGATCGCGCGGCTGTTGAAGGGCGAGGCGCCGAACGTGGACCTGACGCCGTTCCGGGCGGACCGGTTTTAGCCGCAAATCCCGAGCGGGCCGAACCCAGGCCCGCGACGACGATTTGCGCGAACAACAAGCGCCGTCAGGTCATTCGGGGTTAGGCGGCCAACGCCTGTTCCAGGTAGGGGCGGAAGTGGTCGATGTCCGGCGTGTCCAGGCCGGCGATCTTGGCCCGGTCGTCCCATTCGCGCACTTTCACCGCGTCCTCGTAATAGGGCAGGGCTTCGAAGGCCGTGACCTCGTCCGCGCTCATCGGCCCGCCCTGTAATTCCAGGGATTTGACCGAGGCCGGGGACAGGGTGTCGAAATAGCCCGGCTGTGTGGCGCAGAGATAGCGCTTGGCCTCGACATGTAACCCCACGGCCTGGGCCACGCGGGCGTTGAAATGGCGGTCGGCCCAGCCGCGGGCGATGTCCTCGTGCTTGTCGTTGATGCCACGGTCGGCCGCGCCCTGGCCGTGTTTCTGCATCATATGGCCGATGTCGTGCAGAAAGGCCGCGGCGACCAGATCTCCATCACCCGATTCCCGCTCCGCCAGCCAGGCGCATTGCAGCGCGTGTTCCAGTTGCGAGACCACTTCGGTGTATGGGCGGCGGCCCAAATCAAGATACGTTTCAAGGGCTTCGGAGAGAGGATTTTTCGTCATGGTCAGGTTCCTGTAAACTGAATCAGGTCCACTGAACGGGGCCTGGAGCGATGCTGTTCCGGGAATCCATCAATTTTATCATATTGGTCTGATGACGGTCAGATGAACTTTTATTGAGCCATGTGGTACTTGAACTACCTGCATGGCCCGGTGTATGCAACGCGCCTGGAGGAGACGATTCCAATGCTAAGGCGTCATATAGTTACTGCTTTCCTGGTCACCGCCCTGATGGCGTTCGCGCCGCGGGCCGTGTGCGCTGAAGTGACGACGGACGAAGTCAAAACCTTCGTCAACACCATGGCCTCGTCAGCGATTAGTTCCCTGACCGGGAAGGACATCGCCCGAGACGTGCGCAAGGAACGTTTCCGCACCCTGGTGAATGACTTCTTCGCCGTGAAATCCATCGGTAAATGGGTGTTGGGCCGCCATTGGCGCCGCGCCACCCCGGAACAGCGTGAGGAATACCTGACCCTGTTCGAGAACATGCTGCTGGAACGCTATGTCGACGGCTTCAAGGATTATTCCGGTGAGTCTTTGGAAATCAGCCGCGCCGAAAAGCGCCAGGAAAACGATTTCATCGTCCATACCATGCTGAAGCGCCCCGGCGGCCAGCCGGTCGAGGTCAGCTGGCGCGTCGGCGTGGGCGAACGCGACGGTCAGCATATCTTCAAGATCGTCGACATCATCGTGAACGGCCTCTCCATGGCCCTGACCCAGCAGAAGGAATTCAATTCCGTGATCTCGAACAACGGAAATTCCGTCGACAGCCTGCTGGAGAAAATGCGGGAAATGGCCAAGCCCGCCGGCTGATCCTGGCGTCAGCTGATCCTAGTGAAGGTATTTTCCGGTCATGGGGCAGCCCGCCGATTCTCCTGAACCGACGCCGGGC
>DNMS01000057.1:0-6666 GCA_003488105.1 Rhodospirillaceae bacterium | reverse complement strand
GGCAAAGACGCCGCTTACGAAAACTTCCCCGTCGGCTCGTTCCTGCTGCCGGCCCGCCTGCGCCCGCATGTGGCGCGGTTCTACCGTTTCGCCCGCGCCATCGACGACATTGCCGACAACACCGCATTGGACGCGGACACCAAGGTCCGCCGCCTGGCCGGGTTCGAGGCGGCGCTTTTGGGCCAGCACCCGCACGATCCCGAATTCGCCACCGCCCATGCCATGCGCGACAGTTTGGCGGAAACCGACATCACGCCGCGTCACTGCCAGGACCTGATCGACGTCTTCAAGCAGGACGCGGTCAAGGGCCGGTATCAGGACTGGGACGACCTGATGCATTACTGCATCCGGTCCGCCGCCCCCGTGGGCCGCTACCTGATCGACCTGCACGGCGGATCGTCCTTGGGCTACGGCCCGTCGGACGCGCTGTGCAACGCGCTCCAGGTCATCAACCATCTGCAGGACTGTCAGGACGACTACCGCAGCCTGGACCGGGTGTATCTGCCGGGTGACTGGCTGGCTGCGGAGGGGGCGGTGGTCGAAGACCTCGACCGTCCGGCCTGTACGCCCGCACTTCGCCGCGTGATCGACCGCTGCCTGGACGCCACCGAGATTCTGTTGGACGAAGCCCGTCCCATATCCTCCGGCATGCATAGCCGCCGCCTGGGGATGGAGGCCGCCGCCATCTGGGAAATCGCCCGCCGGCTTACGGATTTGCTGCGCCGTCGGGACCCGCTGGCCGGGCGCGTGGCGCTGACCAAGGGCGGTTATGCCTGGTGCTGCGCCAAGGGTGCCTTGGCCGCACTGGTCGGCCTGCACGGGCGATGAGGTCCGGGCAATGACGGGGGCGGCCCTGCTGGCGCTCGCCGTCTGGGCGGGAATCCTGTTCTGCCGCGGGCGGTTCTGGTTCGCCGATCAACACCTGAGCCCCGCCGCCAAGACGCCGCCAAAGGGCGGCTGGCCCGATATCGCCGCCGTCATCCCCGCCCGGGACGAAGCCGACAGCATCGCCTGCACCGTGGCGTCCCTGTTTGCCCAGGATTATCCCGGTCGCCTTGATGTCGTGGTGGTTGACGACAATTCCACGGACGGCACGGCGGACCTGGCCCGGGGGGCGGCTGACGCGGCGGACGGGGGCAGCCGATTTCATCTCGTCACCGGACGGCCGCTGGCCGAGGGCTGGTCGGGCAAGCTCTGGGCCGTTCATCAGGGGCTTGAGGCCGCGCGGGCGGCGGCGCCCGNNTGCCCACGATCCGGCCAACCTGCGCCGTCTGGTCGAGAAGGCGGAGATGGAGAACCGTGATCTGGTCTCCCTCATGGTACGCCTCAACTGCGAAACGCCGTGGGAACGTCTGCTGATTCCGGCCTTCGTATTCTTCTTTCAAAAGCTGTTTCCCTTTCCCTGGGTCAACGATCCGGTCAAGCGCACGGCGGCGGCGGCGGGCGGCTGCATGCTGGTGCGGCGGGCCGCCCTGGATGCGGCCGGCGGGATCGAGGCGATCCGGGGCCGGCTGATCGACGATTGCGCCCTGGCGGCACTGTTGAAGGCCAGGGGGGCGATCTGGCTGGGGCTCAGCCGCGAGACGGTGAGCCTGCGCCGTTACGACGGGCTGGGGGAACTGTGGCGCATGGTCGCGCGCACGGCCTATGAGCAACTCGGCCATTCGCCCCTGATGCTGCTGGGCACCGTCGCCGGGATGGTGTTGCTGTACCTGGTGCCGCCGGTGGCGGCGCTGTGGGGGCTGGTCGCCGGGGATTGGCCGATGCTGGCTGTGGGGGCGGCGGGGTGGCTGGCCATGGCCGTCGCCTATTTCCCGACCCTGCGCCTGTACGGGCGCCCGCCCTGGGCGGCGCTGGGGCTGCCCGTGGCGGGATTTCTCTACACCCTTATGACCGTCGATTCCGCCCGCCGTCACTATCTGGGCCGGGGCGGCGGCTGGAAGGGGCGCACCTATGCCGGCGGGTCGGACGCGCCCGGTTCCAGGGGCTGACGGCCGCCCCGTCATTGGGGGCTGGCTTTGGCTGCATCCCCCAGTGTATCCATTCACCCATGGACAACCTGGTGACCCTTTCCGAAGCCGAAGTCGGCCGCGCCCGTGAACACGTGGAGCAGATCGTGCGCGCCTCGGGCTCGACCTTCTATTGGGCCATGCGGCTTCTGCCCGGCGAAAAGCGTCGCGCCATGTTCGCGGTCTATGCCTTTTGCCGCATCGTCGACGACATTGCCGACGACCCTAATCCGCTCGACGTGAAAAAGCGCGAACTGGCCCGTTGGCGGGATGAAATCCGCGCCCTTTATTCGGGGCGGCCAAAGGACCCGGTTGCCGTCGCCCTGGCGGAACCGGTTGCCCATTTCGGTCTGGACGAGGCCGATTTCCTGGCCGTCATCGATGGCATGGAAACGGACGCGTCGGAAATCTTGCGCCTCGCCACCCGCGAGGACCTGCTGCAGTACTGCGACCGGGTCGCCTGCGCCGTGGGGCGGCTGAGCTGTCGCATCTTCGGCCTGGGGGCTGAGATCGGGGACCGGCTGGCGGCCGCGCTCGGCCTTGCCCTGCAACTGACCAACATTCTGCGTGACCTGGACGAGGACGCGGCGCGCGACCGGCTGTATCTGCCCGATGATCTGTTGGCGACCCACGGTGTCGCCGCCCGCGATCCGCAAGGCGCCCTGGCCGATGCCAATCTGACCGCCGCCGTGACCGAGATCGGCACCCTGGCCGGGGAAAAGTTCGCCGAAGCCCGGATGCTGCTTGGCCAGTGCGAGGCCGACCGGGTCAAGCCCGCGACCATGATGATGGAAGCCTACGAGCGCATCTTCCGCCGCATGCGGGCGCGTGGCTGGCACCGGGTGCGGGAGCCGGCGGGACTGTCCAAGGCGGAAAAGCTTTGGGTCGCCTTCCGCTACGGCCTGCTGTAGCCCGGGATATGACAATCGGACGTATCCATGTGATCGGCGCCGGGGTAGCGGGCTTGGCCGCCGCCGTGCGTCTGGCCCAGGGCGGTCGCAAGGTCGTCCTGTATGACAGCGCCGGACATGCCGGCGGGCGCTGCCGATCTTATTTCGACGCCCATCTGGAGCGCCGCATCGACAACGGCAATCACTTGATGCTGTCCGGCAATTGGGCGATCCGCGACTACCTGCAAACGGTGGGGGCGGCGGACAGCTTGACCGGGCCGGATGACGCGTCCTTTCCCTTCCGCGATTTGCGGACCGGCGACACCTGGACCGTGACACCTGATCCGGGGCGGATGCCTTGGTCCATCTTGTTCGGTGCCGGCCGGGTGCCGGGAACCAGTCTGAGCGAATATCTGCGGATACGGCACCTTGCCTGCGCGGGGCCGGAGGACACGGTCCAAGACTGCCTGGCCGGGCCGGGCACGCTGTTTGAAAAATTCTGGGAGCCGCTGGCCGTGGGCGTGCTGAATACGCCTGTCGACACGGCCTCGGCGCGCCTGTTGTGGCCGGTCGTGAAGGAAACCTTTGGGCGCGGCCGCGCTGCCTGCAAGCCCTTGATGGCGCGGGCGGGGTTGAGCGAGAGTTTCGTTGACCCGGGGCTCGACTATCTGGCGGCGAAGGGGGCAGAGGTGTGCTTCAACAATCGCCTGCGCGCTCTCGACCTCGGTGATGGGCAGGTCCGCGCCCTCGATTTCGCCGGCGCAACGAAGGTTCTTGATCCCGAGGATCAGGTGGTCCTGGCGGTGCCCGCTTGGGCGGCGGCGGACCTGCTGCCCGGCCTGAACGGGCCGCAAGCGAGCCATGCCATCGTCAACGCGCATTTCCGGCTGACCGGGCCAGTGCCGGCAGCCCCCCCCTTGGTCGGGCTGGTCGGCGGCACGGCGCAATGGGTGTTTCTGCGCGACGACGTCGCCTCGGTCACGGTCAGCGCCGCAGACGCCCTGGCGGCAGAGGCCAACGAGGCGATCGCAATGCGCCTTTGGCCCGAGGTTCAGGCGGCCCTGGGATTGGCTGATGGACCGCTGCCACCCTGGCGCATCGTCAAGGAAAAGCGGGCGACCATCAGCCAAACCCCGGCCGAGGATCGCCGCCGGCCGCAAGCCAAAACGGTCTGGCGCAACCTGGTTTTGGCCGGCGATTGGACGGCCACGGGCCTGCCGGCGACCATCGAAGGCTCCATCCGGTCCGGCTTCCGGGCCGCCGAACTGGTTGTAACGTCTTCGTCATCTTCTTGATTTCAGGGACCCTTTCTGTAAGAAGGGGCCGGATGGCCGCAGGCATTGAATTTTGCGCCTGCGAAGAGTACATCTGGGCGAGTAATTGCCTGATAACAAAAGATTCAAGCGGTGACGTGATGGATATGTCCATGCAGCCAGAGGACGACACGCCGGATTCCGGTTCCGGCGATGTGCTTCGGGCGGCCAACGAGGGCCGCGCCCATGCGGACCTGGACGCCACCATCGACGAAGCCCGTGCCTGGTTGACCGATCAACAGGCCAAAGACGGCAGCTGGGCATTCGAGTTGGAAGCGGACGCCACGATCCCCGCCGAATATGTGCTTCTTAACCATTACCTGGGCGAACCCCGCGACGCCATCGAAGCCAAGATGGGCAACTATCTGCGCCGTATTCAGGGCACGCACGGTGGTTGGCCGCTGTTCCATGACGGTGACTTCGACATGAGCGCCACGGTTAAGGCGTACTATGCTCTGAAACTGATCGGCGACGATCCGGATGCCCCCCATATGGCCAAGGCGCGGGCGGCCGTGCTGGCACGTGGCGGGGCGGCGTGCTCGAATGTGTTCACGCGCATCGCACTGGCCCTGTTCGAACAGGTTCCCTGGCGCGCGGCGCCGGTGATCCGCCCGGAAGCCATGCTGCTGCCGTCCTGGTCGCCGTTCCATATCGACAAGGTCGCCTATTGGTCGCGCACGGTGATGATCCCCCTGTTCGTGCTGGCCGCGACCCGGCCCAAGGCGTGCAATCCGCGTGGCGTCGGCATTCGCGAACTGTTCCCCGAAGACCCCTTCAAGCAGACCCATTTCCTGCACAATCCCACGGGCCATGTCCTGGGCAACGTGTTCCTGGCCATCGACAAGGCGGCACGGCTGGTTCAGCCGATGATCCCCGAGTGGCTGGAAAAGAAGGCCATTACCAAGTGCATGGACTTCGTGAAGACGCGCCTGAACGGCGAGGACGGTCTGGGCGGCATCTTCCCCGCCATGGCCAACGCGGTCATGGCCTATGACGTGCTGGGCTATCCCCGCGACCATCCCGATTACCTGACGGCGCGGGGCGCCATCGAAAAATTGGTCGTGGAGCGCGACGACGAGGCCTATTGCCAGCCCTGCCTGTCGCCGGTGTGGGACACGGGCCTGGCGCTACATGCCATGCAGGAAAGCGGCATGGAGGCGGGCGATGTCGTGCTCGACAAGGCCGCCGAATGGCTGGTCGACCGCCAGATCACGGACGTCATGGGCGACTGGGCCAAGAAGCGCCCGAACCTACGTCCGGGCGGCTGGGCCTTTCAGTACTGGAACGACCATTATCCCGACGTGGACGATACGGCGGTTGTGGTCATGGCGCTGCATCGTGCGGACCCGGTCCGCTACAAGGACGCCATCGACCGCGGTATCGAATGGATCATCGGCATGCAGAGCGAGAACGGCGGCTGGGGCGCCTTCGACGCCGAGAACGACGCCTATCACCTGAATCATATTCCCTTCGCCGACCACGGGGCGTTGCTCGACCCGCCGACGTCCGACGTCAGCGCCCGTTGCCTGGGCACGCTGGCGCAGTTGGGGTACGGCGCCGACGACGCAGTCGTCGCCCGCGCGATCCGGTTCCTGAAGAACGAGCAAGAAGAAGACGGCTCCTGGTTCGGTCGCTGGGGCACCAATTACGTTTACGGCACCTGGTCGGTTCTGAGCGCCCTCAACGCCGTGGGTGAGGACATGTCCCAACCCTACATCCGCCGCGCCGTCGACTGGCTGAAAAGCCGCCAGATGGCCGACGGCGGTTGGGGTGAGGACTGTGCGACCTATTGGGCCGACAAGAAGGGCCTGGCAAAGGAAAGCACCCCGTCGCAGACGGCCTGGGCCCTGATGGGCCTGATGGCGGCGGGTGAGTTGGACAGTGCCGAGGTCGAAACCGGCGTCACCTACCTGCTGAACCATCCGCGTGAAGGCGGAAAGTGGCAGGAAACGATGTTCAACGCCGTCGGTTTTCCCAAGGTGTTCTACATCACCTATCACGGCTATAGCGCCTATTTCCCGCTGTGGACCCTGTCCCGCTACCGCAATCTGAAGCGCAGTAACACCAAACGCCCCGCCTACGGCATTTGACCGGCCCGGCGTGATGGCCCGTATCGGCATCATCACCGGAGTTTTGCGCGAGGTCGCCTGCCTGTCCGACATTTCCGGCAATGATGACCTGGACGTGCGTGCATCCGGCGCCGACCCGAGGCGTGCGGGCGAACTGGCGGACGAGATGTTCGCTCAGGGCGTGGTCGCCATGCTCAGCTTCGGTCTGTGTGGCGGCCTGGACCCGGCGCTCAAGGCCGGGGATTTGATCCTGCCGACCCGTGTCATCGCCGCCGGAAGCAAGAGCCTGACCTGCGATCCGGATTGGACGGGGCGTCTGGAAGACGCCTTGGGCGATATGGTGACGCGCAAGGGGGCTACCCTGGCTCATTCGCCGACCATCGTC
>DNMS01000224.1:1194-4822 GCA_003488105.1 Rhodospirillaceae bacterium | reverse complement strand
GCGGCACGGCCCCGGCGGCGGCGTAAGGAGACTTAGACCACCGCCCGCCCGACCCGCCGGCCCGGCCGCGCCCCGGTCCAGGCCAGGTCATGCCAGACCAAGGCGCCGTTCACATAAACCCGCTCGATCCCGCCGGCAGGCGTTTCCGGGGCGTCGAAGGTGGCGCGGTCGATCACCGTCTTGGGATTGAACAGCACCAGATCGGCGAAGGCACCCTTGCGGATCACGCCCCGGTCCTTGAGGCCGAACACACTGGCCGGCTTGCCGGACATGCGGTGGACCGCTTCCTCCAGGCTGAAGACGCCTTCATCCCGGCAGTAATGGCCGAGCACCCGGGGGAAGGTCCCCCACAGGCGGGGATGCGGGCGCCCTTCGTCGATGGGCAGGCCGTCCGACGCGATCATCGCGCCCGGAAAGGCCATGATGCGGCGCACTTCGTCCTCGTCCATGCGGAAATAGACCGCCCCGGCGGGGGACAGGCGGCGGATCGCCTCGTCCACGCTGCATCCCCATTCGTCGACGATGCTGTCAAATTCGCGGCCGACCATCTCCGGATGGGTGGCGGAGGACGTCAGCACGGTCTTTTCCGAGGTCGAGAGGAAATCCTTCAACAGGATCGTCGAGGTCGCGGTGTAGGGGTAGACGTCGAAATCCAGCGTCATGTCCTTCTGCGCCGCTTTGATGTGGGCCAGGCTGTCGTGGCTTTTCCCCCAATTTTCCCGGCCGACGCATTTGTGGTGGGAAATCACCGTGGCCGCGCCCGAACGCCGGGCGATGTCGATGGTTTCATCCACGGAATCGACCAGATCCGGTCCCTCGTTGCGCATATGGGTGGTGTAGAGCGCCCCGAAATCCTTGAGACAAGCCGCCAGTTCCACGATCTCGTCCGTCGGCGCATGGATCGCCGTGGGATAGGCCAGGCCCGTGGACAGGCCGACGGCGCCGTCCTTCAGGCTTTGTTCCAGCACCCGTGCCATGGCATCGATCTCGGCCTTGGTCGCCGGGCGGTCGAAAGTATCCATCATCACCCCGGCGCGCAGGGTCGTATGCCCGACCAGGGAGGCGACGTTGATGGCGGCCGGGCTGTCGGCCAGGGCGGCGTTGTAGTCGGCCAGGGAGGGAAAACGGTAATCCGCCCAGCCGCCCAGCAACGCCATGGGTCCCGGCGGGTCGGCCTCGCCCGCCCGACAGGCGGCCGTGAAGGGGGCCAGCGACACGCCGCAGTTGCCGGTGACCACGGTGGTGACACCCTGGCTGGTCTTGGGCGCCACGCTGGGTTGGGTCAGGACCAGGCGGTCGTCATGGGTATGCACATCGATGAACCCGGGGGCCAGCGCCAGCCCCGTGCCGTCGATGGTTTCCTTGGCTTTGGCCCCTTCCGCCGCAAGATTGCCGACCGCCGCGACACGGTCGCCGGAAACGGCCACATCGGTGCGCTGGCGGGGGCCGCCGGTGCCGTCGATGACATCGGCGCCGGTGATCAGAAGGTCGTAGGTGGGCATGGCGGGCGGTCTCCTGCTGGTCGTTGGTAGCCGCCATATTACATGGCCCGGGACGACACGCCAGATTGACGCCGCACTTGACGTAACGGCACCGTTGTCAGCGCCCCAAACCTTGCCTACAACCGGGGTGTTGAGGAGACCTCCAATGGCGGATTACCGGGCACCCCTGGACGACATGCGCTTTGCGCTGAACGAGATCGCTGGCCTGGCCGCCGTGAACCGGCTGCCTGGCTACGCCGACGCGACGCCGGACCTGGTCGACGCGATCCTGGACGAAGCCGGCAAGTTCGGCGCGGACGTTCTGGCCCCCCTGAACCACACCGGCGACCGGGAAGGCTGTGTCCTGGAAAACGGCGTGGTGCGCACACCCCAAGGCTTCCCCGAGGCCTATCAGCAGTTCGTCGAGGCCGGCTGGAACGGCATCTGGGCGCCGGAAGACTGGGGTGGCCAGGGCCTGCCCGTGCTGGTGGCGACGGCGGTGTCGGAAATCTGGCACGCCGCCAATCTGTCCTTCGCCCTCTGCCCCATGCTGACGCAAAGCGCCATCGAGCTGCTGCTGTCCCATGGCTCCGACGACATCAACGCGACCTATCTGGAAAAGCTGGTCACCGGGCAATGGGCCGGAACCATGAACCTGACAGAACCGCAGGCCGGATCGGACCTTGCGCGCATCCGCTGCAAGGCCGAGCACGCGGACGGCCACTACCTGCTGCGCGGCCAAAAAATCTTCATCAGCCATGGCGAGCACGACATGGCCGAAAACATCGTGCACATGGTGCTGGCACGATCCCCTGACGGGCCCGAGGGCATCAAGGGTTTGTCCCTGTTCGTGGTCCCCAAGTTCGTGCCCGACGCGGACGGCAATCCGGGCGCGCGCAACGACCTGCGCTGTGTCTCGCTCGAACACAAGATGGGCATGCACGCGAGCCCGACCGCTGTGATGTCCTATGGCGATGACGGCGGGGCCCAGGCCTTCCTGATCGGCGAGGAAAACCGCGGCATCGAATACATGTTCATCATGATGAACGCGGCGCGTCTGGCCGTCGGCATGGAGGGCGTGGGCATCGCTGAGCGGGCCTATCAGCAGGCCCGAGATTTCGCCAAGGACCGCGTGCAGAGCCGCGCCCTGACCGGCGGCGGGGCCGATCCCGTGACCATCATCCATCACCCGGACGTGCGCCGTATGCTGCTGGCAATGCGGACGCAGACCGAGGCCATCCGCGCCATTGCCTACCGCGTGGCGGGCGCCGTCGACATCGCCCGGCATCACACGGATACAGTGCAACGTGCCCGCGCCCAGAACTTCATCGATCTGATGACACCCGTGGCCAAGGCCTTTTCCACGGACATCGCGTCCGAGGTCGCCGACCTGGGCATCCAGGTTCACGGCGGCATGGGCTACATCGAGGAAACCGGGGCCGCGCAGCACGCGCGGGACATTCGCGTGACCCGCATCTACGAAGGCACCAACGGCATCCAGGCCAACGATCTGGTCGGCCGCAAGGTCGCCCGCGACGAAGGCATCGCCGCCGGCGAACTGATCAAGGCCATGCGCGAGACCGTCGCCGACCTTACCACCGATGACAACGGCCTGGACGATCTGGCAGAACCCTTGACCACCGCTGTCCGCGCCTTGGAAACGGCGACGGATTGGATCGTCGAAACCTGGCCCCAGGACCCCGCCCCCGCGGCGGCCGGCGCGGCGCACTACCTGCGCCTGATGGGCATCGCCACGGGCGGCTGGCTGCTGGCCCAGGGGGCGTTGTGCGCCACCAAACGCAAGGTCCGCGGCGACACCGATCCCATTCTCGACCATAAGATCGTGTCCGCCCGTTTCTTCGCCGAACAGTACCTGCCCCAGGCGGCGGCATTGCGGGCGACGATCCTGGCCGGCGGGGGCACGATTGCAACGGTTTCGCCGGACGCCTTCTAGTTCCTGCGTCCTACCCCGTAACGGCCCGGAAAATCAGGGTTTGTGCCTTGATTTATTAACCTTTTTCCTACAGTTTGAGGTCCTCATTCCCTGGGGATTCGAATGAACTCGCTGACGCGATACATATTGCACCAACTTGTGGTTGGCATGATCCTGGTGACGACGGGTCTGACCTGCATCATCTGGCTCACCC
>DNMS01000224.1:492-997 GCA_003488105.1 Rhodospirillaceae bacterium | reverse complement strand
GCATCATCTGGCTCACCCAGTCGCTACGGTTTGTCGAGATGATCGTCAATCGGGGATTGAGTGCGGGAACATTTTTCTATCTTTCCGGGCTTTTGCTGCCCAACTTCCTGATCGTCATCCTGCCGATCGCGCTGTTCACCGTGGTCGTGTTCATCTATGCCAAGTTGATTACGGACCGCGAACTTGTGGTCATGCGGGCCGCAGGTCTCAGCCAGTTCGCGCTCGCCAAGCCGGCGTTGATCCTGGCCGCCGTCATTGTCGTTCTGTCCTACACCCTACATCTGAAACTAGTTCCGGATTCCTACCGGGCATTTCGCGATCTGCAATGGGACATCCGTAACAGCGTCTCCCATGTCCTGCTGAAGGAAGGCGAGTTCAACAACGTCGGCCGGACCACCACGGTTTATGTGCGCGCCCGCACGCCTGACGGGCAACTGCACGGTATCCTGGTTCACGACACCCGCGACAAGGCCAAACCGTTCACCCTGATGGCCGACCGGGGGGC
>DNMS01000224.1:0-335 GCA_003488105.1 Rhodospirillaceae bacterium | reverse complement strand
GTCATGTTCAAGGGCAACCGGCAGGAAGTCGACAAGGCCACCAACAAACTGTCGATCCTGTATTTTGATCGATGGGTCTACAATCTGGCGATTGGCGGGCCCCAGGGCGCGCGATGGCGCGAACCCCGAGAACGCACGCTCGACGAACTTTTCGACACTCCTAATCAAGCTCATCTGATCGGCCAGAAGAACGTCGGGAAATTCATCGTCGAGGCCCATCGACGGCTGATTGCGCCCATGCTCTGCCTGACCTTCGCGGTAATCGGCCTGAGTTGCCTGTTGACCGGCAATTTCGGCCGCCGAACCCAGACCACCCGTGTCCTCGCCGCCGTCGG
>DNMS01000306.1:2451-3535 GCA_003488105.1 Rhodospirillaceae bacterium | reverse complement strand
TCATGATCGTATGCGCACTTGATAAAGAATTGAGAGCCTATTCTGAGACAACGGCCAAAATAGGAAGTAGGACATCTCACCGAGACCTTGAAGTAGTTTTCATCGATATTGGTCAGTACAAGGGCATAGGTATAAAACTACCAACTATGGGCCCAGTTTCGTGCGCAGTCACAACAAGTAAAGCAATCGAGGTCTTCTCACCAAAATTCGTTGCCATGTCCGGCATATGCGCTGGCATCCAAGAGAATTCCAAGATGGGCCAACTCATAATTGCTGGGTCATCGTGGGACTATCAATCGGGAAAGTGGACGAAAGATAAATTTGAGGGAGAGGCTTACCCCGTAGAAATCCTCGAAAACACTAGAGTTAATCTGTCATCATTTATAGAGCGTGACGGCCTCATCGATAAATTAGAGGCAGGGTTAGAATGCGCCCGCCCGCAGATAAAGAATAAACCCAAAATTGCACCACTTGCATCAGGATCTGCCGTTTTAGCCCAAGCGGAGAAAGTGACGTTTGTCGCCGAACAGCATAGAAAGGCAGCGGGAATTGATATGGAGATGTATGGCCTCTATCGCGCGGTTACGCTATCCGCTCGCAATGACGTCCAATTTTTCGGTGCAAAGGCGGTCGTTGACTTCGGAGATGAGGTCAAGAGCGATGCGCTCCAAGAATATGGAGCAATCGTGTCAGCTCGTTTCGTTTGCGAAGCCTTGCAGCAACTCTTGGACCATTCTCAAGGTTCGATGTGAAGTAGATGGAGCTTGTGTAAGCGTTTCCTACAATCGGATTCTGAACGAATACTCCCTAAGCTTTGGTGGTGCTGACCTGAGCCCCGATTTTTCCTCCATTTTTAGGTAGAGTCCATCTCCTCTCAGGGGCTGAACAGCTAATCGGCGATCTTGGAGAAATTTCATAAATGCGTCCGTGGCACACTTTTGGCACACATGGTTGCGATAGCAGGGGATTTTGGAGGGAAGGTGGCGATAATGAATTAGAGCTAAAGTACTTAATTCATTATCTTCTGGAATCGCTCCCGATCTTGATTATTCAATTATTTCAAACTCTTAATCAGCGGGTCGTA
>DNMS01000306.1:1917-2279 GCA_003488105.1 Rhodospirillaceae bacterium | reverse complement strand
TCCTACACAGCCCACCATTCTTCCTTATTCATATCAGGGTGTTATGGCCGCGTTCGCCGGGTGTCCGGCGGGCGTTCCGAACTTTGTGCCGATTTCGTTCCGCTGTCCCCTCCGACCCGCTTTAAATCCAAATGAGTGCGACAGCGAGCGCCACGACCGCTGCCGCCACGACAAGCCCTGGGCGCCAGGACGGCAGGACGTGGGGGGTGTCGACTTCGATGGCCCCCCGGTAGCGGTCGAGGGCGATGGTGCGGAACAGATTGCGCCGGGCTTGGAGCACGGGTTTGTCGCTCATGCCCCGCCCTCCATCAGCCGTTCGCGCCCGACGAGCGCCTGGAACGCGGGGTCCCGCGCAAAGGCCG
>DNMS01000306.1:620-1753 GCA_003488105.1 Rhodospirillaceae bacterium | reverse complement strand
CGGGGTCCCGCGCAAAGGCCGCCGGCGTGCCGTCCCACATTTTCCGGCCCGCGTTCAGAACGATCACCCGGTCGGCGGCGGTGATGGCGCTTTCGCGGTGCGTTGCCAGGATACAGCCGATGCCCTCATTGCGCAGGTTGGCGAAGAGGCGTGCCTGAACATCCTCGGGGATGGCGTTGGTCGCTTCGTCGAGGATCAGCAGCCGGGGGCGGCGCAGCAATTGGCGGGCGATCAGCAGCCGTTGTTCCTGCCCGGTCGACAGCTTGCCGTGTTCGACGATGGTCTGCATGCCCATGGGCATGGCGCGGATGTCGTCGCCCAGTGAGGCCAGTTCGGCGGCTTGCCAGACCGCATCGAGGCCGACGGGCGCCAGGCCGGAAATGATGCTGCGTATGGTGGAGGACGCGGTGACGCGGTCATCCTGCTGGACCACGCCGATGCGGGATCGCCAGGCCCGAACGTCGGTTTCCTCCAGGTTCCGGCCGGCGACCAGAATGCGCCCCTGGGTTGCCTGATCGAAGCCGAGCAACAGGCGCAGCAGGGTCGACTTGCCACTGCCGGAGGGGCCGACGACGGCGACCCTGTCGCCGGGCATGAGCGTGAAGGACACGCCCTCAAACGCCGGGATCGTCGTGCCGCCGTAGCGGAATCCAACGTCGTCGAAGATGACGACTGGATCGTGATCAGGTGCCATTCCTGCGGGATCAAGTGGTGCTTGTAACAGGGGGTGGAGATCCTGCAGCGCATGCGCCAATGAAAGACCGTTGGACAGGGCGTCCCCGACGCGCAAGGCGGCGGCCAAGGTCGGCCAGGCGATCAGCAGGGTGACGGCAATTTGCCACGCCGGTGCGGGCCCGGCGCCGCGTTCCGCCGCGACCAGGACAAGGACAATCAACCCAGCCCAAAGCCACAAGTCCCCCGCGATGCGCGCCCAGAGCGCGGCGATTTCCCGGTGGAACGAAAGGCGGCCTTCTTGGGCGAATAATGCCTGCCAATAGGCCGCGGCGCGGGCCTCGCCGCCGACGACCCGCAGGCGCGCCATGCCCTGCATCATGTCGAACAGGAACCGGCGCCCGGCCAAGCGGCGGGCGTCGACGGCGCGCTGCGCCGTCGCCACGGCGCCCGCTCCCCAA
>DNMS01000306.1:0-459 GCA_003488105.1 Rhodospirillaceae bacterium | reverse complement strand
CCCGCCGCCAGGCCGACCCATGGGTCCAGCCAGCCGAGGACGAGACCACCGCCCGCGACCAGGACAATATCGGCGGCCTTCGCCGCGGCCTCGCCCCGCACAAGTTCCAATGCGCGGTACAGCACGGCAAAGGCCCGGGCCAGCGCCTCGGGCACGGCGATGCGGAAGAAGCTTGGCCGGATCGCGATCAGGCGTTGATACAGGTCGCCGAGGGCGGAAACCCGGACGCGTTGTTCCGCCCGCAGCAGCGACAGGCCTTGCGCCGCCTGCAGCAGCCCCAGCACGGCCAGCCCGCCCGCCAGACTGATCCAGAGCTTCCAGTCGGGGCCCGCCCCGTCGCCTAGAACCGGGCGTGCCGCCAGCATCGCCATGGCGAGCACCGCCACCGCCGAGGTGGCCGCAAGAAACGCGGCCCGTGCGAAATCACCGGCGGCGCCGGACATCCATCCGCCGAACAGG
>DNMS01000242.1:952-3182 GCA_003488105.1 Rhodospirillaceae bacterium | reverse complement strand
GCTTCTCGCGCTCCTCGCCCTACCCCTCGGATGTGGCGAAGATGATCGAGGCGCCGATCTTCCACGTCAATGGCGACGACCCCGAGGCCGTGGTCCATGCCGCCCGCGTCGCCACCGAGTTCCGCCAGAAATTCCACAAGGATGTGGTGCTGGACATCTTCTGCTACCGCCGGTTTGGTCACAACGAAGGCGACGAGCCGATGTTCACTCAGCCGAAGATGTACAAGACCATCCAGACGCATCCGACGACCCTGAACATCTATGCCCGCAAGCTGATCCACGAAAAAGTCCTGACCGAGGACGAAATCGAAAAGCAGATGCAGACCTTCATCACCACCATGGATGAGGCTTTCGAAGCATCCAAGGGCTACAAGCCCAACAAGGCCGATTGGATGGACGGCGTATGGGCCGGCATGGCCGTTGCCTCCGGCGACGCCCGGCGCGGCGAAACCGGCTGTTCCATTGATTTCCTGAAGGAAGTCGGCGCCGGCTTGACCCGGCTTCCCGGCAATTTCACCCCGCATCCCAAGATCGAACGCCAGTTGGCCGCCAAGGCCAAGATGATCGAAACCGGCGAGGGCATCGACTGGTCGACGGCCGAGGCCCTTGCTTTCGGCACTCTGGTTGTCGAAGGCCATCCGGTGCGCCTGTCGGGCGAGGATTGTGAACGCGGCACGTTTTCACAACGCCATTCCGTACTGATCGACCAGGAGAACGAGGACCGCCACACCCCGCTCGCCAATATCCGCTTCGGCCAGGCGCCGTTCGAGGTCCTGAATTCGCCGCTGTCCGAATTCGGCGTGCTCGGCTTTGAATACGGCTATTCCCTGGCCGAACCGCAGACCCTGACCTTGTGGGAAGCCCAGTTCGGCGATTTCGCCAATGGTGCTCAGGTCATCATCGACCAGTTCATTTCCTCGGGCGAACAAAAGTGGCTGCGCATGTGCGGCCTGGTGATGCTGCTGCCGCACGGCTACGAAGGCCAGGGGCCGGAGCATTCATCGGCGCGCCTGGAACGCTATCTGCAGAATTCCGCCGACGACAACTGGCAGGTCTGCAACTGTTCCACGCCGGCCAACTATTTCCATGTCCTGCGCCGCCAGATGCGCCGCGACTTCCGCAAGCCGCTGATCCTGATGACGCCGAAATCGCTGCTGCGTCACAAGCTCTGCGTGTCGAAGCTGGAAGAATTGGGGCCGGGCACAACCTTCCATCGGTTGTTGTGGGACGACGCACAACTGGTCAAGGGCGGCCTTGTCGCCGACGACAAGATCAAGCGGGTCGTGCTGTGTTCGGGTAAGGTCTATTTCGACCTGTTCGAAGAACGCGCCCAGCGCGGCACCAAGGATGTCTATCTACTGCGGGTCGAACAGATCTATCCGTTCCCGCATTCCGCCCTGGTCGAGGAATTGAAGCGCTTCAAGAACGCCGAGATCGTGTGGTGCCAGGAAGAACCCAAGAACATGGGGGCCTGGAGCTTCATCCTTGAGCCGATGATGGCCGTCATGGAGGAACTAAAGCTCAAACAAGCCAAGCCGGCCTATACCGGCCGCGCCGCCGCCGCCGCACCGGCCACGGGCAGCGCCAACAAGCACAAGATCGAGCTGGCGGCCTTCATGGATGCCGCGCTGACCGTCCAGGCGCCGCCGCGCGCCAGAACCAAAGCACCAGCCAAAGCACCGGCCAAAGCCAAGAAATAACGCCGGAACCGGTCGCAGGGTTTCGAGCAGTCGATAATCGCAGGGGAAGATTTTATGACCGTTGAAGTTAATGTCCCGACCTTGGGTGAATCCGTTACGGAGGCGACCGTCGGCAAATGGACCAAAAGCCCGGGCGACGCCGTCGCCATGGACGAGGCCCTGGTCGAACTGGAAACCGACAAGGTAACCATCGAGGTCAACGCCCCGGCCGCCGGGACGCTGGGCGCCATCGCCGCCCAGGAGGGTGAGACGGTCGCCGTCGGCGCGTTGCTCGCGACCATCCAGGAAGGGGCCGCCCCCGCCAAGGCAGCGGCCAAACCGGCCGCCGCCCCGGCCGCAGCCCCCGCCGCCGCGAAATCGGGCGGCGGCAAGACAGTCGACATCGTCACCCCGACCATGGGCGAAAGCGTGTCCACGGGCACTTTGGGCACCTGGGCCAAACAGGTCGGCGACAGCGTCGCCGCCGACGAGGTTCTGGTCGAGGTCGAAACCGACAAGGTGACCATCGAGGTCAACGCCCCGGCCGCCGG
>DNMS01000242.1:539-665 GCA_003488105.1 Rhodospirillaceae bacterium | reverse complement strand
AGGTCAACGCCCCGGCCGCCGGACGGCTTGCCTCCATCGACGCCCAGGCGGGCGCTGAAGTCGGCCCCGGCGTGAAGATCGGCACCATCGAAGCGGGCGCCGCAGGCGCCGCCGCCGCGCCCGCCG
>DNMS01000242.1:0-192 GCA_003488105.1 Rhodospirillaceae bacterium | reverse complement strand
GACCAAGGGCGACGTGCAGCAGGCCATCGCCAACGGCTCCGCCAAGCGTCAGGCCACCCCGGCGCCCGCCGCCGCCCCCCGCGCCGTCGGCCCGGCCCCCGCGCTGACCACGGAAAACATGTTCGCGGCACGCCCGGAACGGCCACCCAACGACCGCGAGGAACGGGTCAAACTGTCCAAGCTGCGCCAGGT
>DNMS01000272.1:26747-27388 GCA_003488105.1 Rhodospirillaceae bacterium | reverse complement strand
CGAACTGATGAAAGGCTTCCATCACTCACTCTCCGCCGCTTTCCAGCAAAGTGCGTGATGTTGTTCGCAGAATGAGGAACCGGGCTTTACCTCAGCCCCGCAGTTTGTTGGGTCGATCCGAGGGTCTGCATCAATATACAAACAACCTTCGAAACTGGGGATCGGGCGAGCATGGCGAGGAACTGGCTTATTTGCTTCTTTCGATTCTGTTGTGGGTTCCGGGGTCGCACGCTGGGCCGGCCGAGCATCCGTTAGATCAAATGGGGGGATCTCGTTGTCGTCTTCCTGTTTTGGGCCCAAGACCGCTTCTGCACCAGAAGGGTTTGCCGTTCTCTCAATCCAATCAAGAACGTCACAACGACGATACCTGGGAACTGTGCCGATAATGATCGGCTCCACGTCAAATGCATGATCCTCGCCGTGTCGGCGCTTAAAGCGTTGCTGCCGCACCCAGCTGCTAGAGAAGGACAGCAGCTTGGCGACGGCCTTGTCGTCGAGAAGTATGGGGGCGATTACGTCTGGCGTTGGCATCGGCGGCACTCCTTGGCGTGATGCCAAGAAGGTGTGCCGCGGATGAGCGTTTAACTATGCGAGATTTCCCGAATGGCTGGGGAATAAAACGTGAGACTTGTTCCTTCGAT
>DNMS01000272.1:18027-26575 GCA_003488105.1 Rhodospirillaceae bacterium | reverse complement strand
TGGATGCAATCGGACTAATCTTTACTCCATTCCACACGCCGCGAAAGAATGTGCCAGGCAAATGCCGAAGCAAGCGACGCGCCTACACCAATCAGGAAACCAGCTATATAACTTAATATCCGTTCGGTGAACGGCACCTCCGTCACGATCTCGCGCATCGCCAAACGCTGTTCATCAGATAGCTTCGAAAGCTCTTTTGCCCTCATATGCCGCGCCTCAAGTCGGACCGTTTCCTTTCTGATCACTTCCATTTCATCTTTAATAGCATCAAGATTTCGATCAAGCGCACCTATGCTCTGCAGTGTGGCGCGAACGTTTTGAATGCTTTTGCTAAGATCCGATGAAGGCGTGGTTCTGTCTTGGAACTCCAAATACGTAAAAAGCGAAGCAGAGATTGCGAATGGCAGAATTGACCACTTCAGCATCTTTACTATGCGCTTAAGTCGGTATCGGCCCGCTTCAAGCTCTTCCTTACCAAGCCCTTTATTCTTGGAGAGAATGTCTAATAGGTCTTGTCGGCCCAGTAGCCAAACCTGTTTCCCAAGTGGAGAAAGTATCTTCAGGCCCGCGCTGGTGATCGACGGCTCCGCCGAAGTTACGATTCCAATTTCATCTGGCGCAAAATCGCTTTCCTCGATCTTTGATATTATCCGCGCTATTGCGCCGTCAGATAAAGATCTGCGGTGCTTAACTTCAATCGCTACTTTTTTGCCATCTCTAGTCGCTTGGATATCAATGCCCTGGTCAATTGGGCCATCCGTAATTTTTACGTCCGTGTAGCCTTGGGTCGATAAAACTTCGGCTACTAGACCGACGAACTCGCGGCCGGATAATTCGTATAAAATCGAACTGTCAAAAGACATTTACCACCACCCCCTGCAGGATCTTATTTAGAAAGAGGCGCTTCGAATTCTGATCTCAAGAATTCTAACGTCGCCGGGTCGCGAAGCTTGCAGACCACGTTTTGATTGGCAAAGGCTCCCGAAAAGGTTTTCGCCTCTGAAATTGGGAGCGTCTTTTTCCAATCCACGCCAACCATATGCTCTGACACGTCGGGATCATCTTGATCATGCAGAATTGCGGGCTCCATCAGCGAGACCTCGTTGATCGGCATTCCATCATCTAGCAGGAAATCTTTGGATTGCACGGCTGGGCTGCGGATGATGCCGTAGCCGATGTATCCTTGACCTTTCTGATAGACGTAGATCGGGTCGCCTTGTTTTAGTTGGTAGAGTCGCCCCGAATAGAACGGTTTGTAGCCTGCAGAAATGAACCCGTACTTCCGCATATCCTCCCATTCGCGAAAGCCAAGTTCATGTCCGGCATTGACATAGAATTCGCCCGACCACGGGAGTTTGGTTTTAGACTCTGAGCGTTCAACAACCTCCTGCTGATCCATGAGCCAATCCGTCGCGAGGAGCTTCTCACCATTTTCCTCGAAGACGTTGAAGAAGGCCGTGTTGATACTGACCCCATGTTCTTCGGCGAGGTATTCGACGATTCTCTTGGACGAAGCATCAAATTCCCCCGCGATGACGACGAGGCTGTGGCTGCTGTTGAGGGTTTCCGGCAGAGGTGCGCCGAAGCGGTCCTTGAATGCTTCTTCCAGGCGCTTGCCCAGCTTAGCCATCGCGATTTCATGGATACGCCTGGTCGATAAATCGCGAACCCAACTTCCATAATCGAGGGTTTGCGCCACGACATCACGGGGCGTCATGCCGCGCTTCAGTTCCAGGACATAAAGATTGCCGTCCCTGTCGATGCCGAGAATATCGATCCGCCCGCCAAAATCGGTCGTGATCTGCCGGCCGATCACCAGCAGATCGAGGCCGATGAGGCTTGGATCCTTTGCAATCCAGCCTTCGAGCATGTCTTCGCTCTCCAGGGCCTTGCGGCGGACAGGAACCAATTCGCCATTTGCGACCTTGTAAAGCGTGGTCATGGTTCTTCCCCCCTTATCGTGGGAACCTATAAATCAAGCCCAGCACCGCAGTCGCGGAGCCAGTTTTTGCGCTCTCGGTAATCCGGTAGGATCTTGTCTACCTCGTTCCAAAACGCATCGGAATGATCGCGGACGAGAAGGTGGCAAAGTTCATGAACGATGATGTAATCGAGCACCTTTGGCCGCGCCATCATGCATTTCCAATGGAAGCTTAGGGCGCCCGATTTCGAACAGCTGGCCCAGCGATAGCCGAGGTCCTTCACCGTCACGCCACTCACGTTGACACCCACCTTGGGCGCGAAATAGGCGACGCGGCGGCTAATCCGTTCCTGGCCTTTCTCGGCATAAAAAGCCTCGAACGCCCGCCGGGCGGCGTCTTCACCACCGTCATCTACGATCTTGCGGTCGAGGCAGAAGCGGCCTTCTTTCAACGCGACCGGCGCATCGGGGGTGCTGACCAGCAGCAGGCGATATGAGGATCCCAAATATAGGAAACCTTCGCCATTGACCCATTCGCGAACGACGCGGGACGCATTGAGGTCGCGCCATTCGGCCAGGTTCTTGTAGATCCACATGCGCCTGCGTTCGACGACGGCGTTCGCTTCTTCATCGGTCAGGTGTTCCGGCGCGATGAGGTTGATCTGACCATCCCGTTCGATGACGATATCCGCGGTCTTACGCGGGCCGGCGCGGTGAAGCCGGAAATCAATGTCGCGAACACGCAGGCGGGTCATCTTAGGCGTCCTTCAACAGTTCGTTATGCCGGTTCTTGGCCAGCTTCATGATTTCGACCGCGAGCCGTTCGACATGCGCCGTAAGCTCGGGCATATCGGCCATCAAGATGATATCCGACAGTTCGCCCCGCAGGCGTTTCTGTTCCACGGGATTGTTCCAGAAATCGATGATCCCGATCGTGTCCTGCAAGGCTTCCACCACCTGCGCCATGACTGGCTTTAGCTTTTGTGCATTTTCCTTCGATGGGCCGTCATCGCCAAATGCCAATTGAATGATGAAGTCGTAAAACGTCGTTTCTTCCTTGGTCAGTCCGTCGATCGCATCCTTCCGTCCTGCGGCAGCCTCTGACCGAAGTTTCTCCAACTCGCCGGCCAGCATGCGCCAATCGTTGCTGTGCTTTTCGATCAGTTGTTCCAGCTTTTCCGAGAGGGTTCGATAGAAGGCCGGGTCTTCGTCGAAATGCACCGTGCAATGTTTGCGGATGGCATGTTCCATTTCGCTGGCCTTGGCTTCCTCATCACCATCCGCGTGTTTGTCCAGCGAGGCGATAAATTCCGGTGACAGGAGTTCGACAGGCGGCACCTTGGGGTTGATGCCCAGGCCCACCAGATGCTCGTTGATCAGCTTTTTGACCTTCTCCCCCGCATCCCCAAGGTCGAGGCTTTCGTCCTTGTAGCGCTCCTTGGTGACGCTGAGGATATAGCCGAAGCGGCGGGCCGGCACGCGGTAGGAATTGGCCAATTCGTTGGGCAGGACGATATCGAGGCTGAGCAGGAACTTCTTCAGATAAACCTCGAAATCCGCGCGGCGCTTTTCGTCCTTCAACGATTTCACGGCCTTCTTGACGACCACCGCGTCGGCATCGACGTCGGGCAGCTTACCCTCGGCAAAAGCCGCAATATCAGCAATGCCGGCGGACGTGAAATGCTGGATTAATCGCTGCAACCGTTCCTCCAGTACCGGGACCTCGCTGGCGATGTCCTTCAGCCCGTCACGCAGTTCCGCCTGTTCCTCCGAGGTGGCGTAGAGGGTCAGGGCCTCCGTCAGGTGATTGGCCAGCCCCACGTAATCGACGACATAGCCACGCTTCTTGCCCTTGCTGACCCGATTCACGCGGGCGATGGCCTGAAGCAGGGTGTGTTCGCGGATCTTCTTATCGATATACATGACCTGTTCGATTGGGGCGTCGAAGCCGGTCATCAGCATGTCGCAAACGATCAGGAAGGCGATGCCTGAATTGACCTTGTCCGGCTCCATGCGATCGAAGGGTTTGCAGAAATTCTTAACGGCATCGAGGGCCCGCGCCTGCTTGCGGGCCTCGGTCACATAAGCCGCTTCGTTGGTGCCGTCGCTGGAAATAACGACCACGGCTTTCAGAAACGCAATCCGGTCGATCAAATCCGTATCCGGTTCAGCCTTTCCCCGTTCGCGTTCCAACCGGGCTTGCAACGCGGCCTCGATCGATTTCTGGTATCGCACCGCCGCCAATTTGGAATGACAGACGACCTGGGCCTTGAAGCCGTTGGGCAGGATGTTGTCGACGTAATGATCGACCATGTCCTTGGCGATGTCGGCAATGCGGCGTTCGGCTTCGAAGATGTCGCCGGTGGCGCCGTATTTCTTTTTGATGGCTAGCAGTTCTTCGTCGCTGCGATCGCGGAACAGGTCCTCGAATTTGGTGTCGAACTGGTGCTTTTCGTTGAGGGCCGTGTCCGCTGTCTTTCCTTCGTAGAGAATTTGCAGGGTCGCCCCATCCGCCACCGCGTCCATCAGCTTGTAGGTGTCGATATACTCCCCGAAACGTTTGACCGTTTTCCGTTCGCCATGGCGTTCGGTGATCAAGGGTGTGCCGGTAAAGGCGATGCGGGTGGCGTTAGGAAAAGCCTCAAACAGATTGTGGGCGAAGTCCGAGCCCTGGGTGCGGTGCGCTTCGTCAATCATCAGGATGATGCGGTCCGACCGGTTGACGACGCCGAAGGTTTCCCCGGAGGGTATACCCTGCAACGTCTCCAGGGCTTCGGCCAGGTGAAACGGCAGCGTCTCTTTCCTGTCCTGGAACTTGTGCATCATGACCATGTTGATGTCCGAGGTGTCGGAGGAGAGGTCGCTCCGCACGGCCTGGCGTGACTCGATGGTATTGATCTTGCCGCCGATAAGCTTGGCGGTGCGGCTCAACTGGTCTTCCAAATCGACCCGGTCGTTGACCAGGATGATCTTATGGTCACTTAGGTCCGGCGCCGTGCGCAGCATGCGGGCGACAAAGACCATGGTGAGCGATTTGCCCGAGCCCTGGGTGTGCCAAATGACGCCACCTCGATCCCTGGGCGTTTCTCCGCGACGGATCCGGTCGATCATTTTTCCGGCGGCGCGGTATTGCTGATATCGGCAGACGACCTTGATGCGCTTGCCGTCATCCGTGTCCATGAAAACGGACGAGGTCCGCAGCACCCGCAGCAACGTTCCCTTGTTCAACAAGCCCTGAATCAAACGTTGTTGTTCGTTCAGGGTGTCGTCTTCATCCGCCGGCCACAGCGTTTTCCAGGCATAGAAATGTTCCTCGCCCGAGGTGATGGTGCCGTAATCGGCCTTCACGCCACAGGTGCGGATCAACAACAGGTTCGGGTGGAACAGACGGGGCTCACCTTCCTTCAACCCGGCCGCCTTGGTTTCCACGCGCCCGCCGCGATAACGCTGCAACTGAACAAAGGCTTCGTGCATGGGATTGGCGCAGGTGGGCCCGCCCAGCTTACATTCGATGACAGCCAAGGGGATGCCGTTCACGAACAGCACGATGTCCGGAATGATGAACTGCTTTACACAGCCGGGCGTATCGATGCGGAATTGGTTGACGGCATGGAATTGGTTGTTCGAAGGCACCTCGAAATCGATCAGCTTGACGACAGGATCCTGCTCTCCCGTCACCTCGTTCACATCGACCTGGGCCTTGAACAACAGGGCCTGAACGCCCTCATTGGCTTCGAGTAGGGTGCGGTTGGGCTGACGCAGGATCTGATCACGCAGCTCGTCCAACTGCCGGTCCGTCAGCCAGGCCTTGCCATTGGAGGTCTTGTTGATCGCCCGCACGGCCGCCCGAAACACATCGGGCAACAGCCATTCGCGGAAGTTGGTCCTCAGGCTTTTGCCGGGGTCCTTCGGAATGTCGTTGGCGCCTTGGTCGATTGCCGTCCAGCCTAGGCGTTGCAGCTGGTCAAGGAACGGCTTCTCAACGAGACTGTATTCAGACATGGCTCGACTCAGGAGGGTCCAAGACAATGTTGTCGACCGACTTCTTGCCGGTCAGCAGGTCGTGCATAAGTCCAGATTTTTGCCTTCTTAATTTACTAAGCAGGCACCGTTCCGCATTCTGGAGTTCGTCAATACTGTATATTATTTTTGAAATTTGTTGTTGTTCATGGGGCTGGGGGATAAGTAATTGAAATTTTTTTAGATCTTTAATTGGCAGCTGAGGCTGCGCTGAACCAGAAAATGCCTTCTGACGACCTTTTTCGAATAAAAAGTCTCTTAAGGAATAGAAGAGAAATTTTGTGCTGAACCCATCTTCATGATTCCTAAGTAAGACCATTCCAGAATTTATGCGGACGGCGTCGTAGGGAACAGCTTCGTCGTAATGCACGATATTACCAACGGTACCCCGAGTGGTAATTACTAGGTCATCCCTGACTAATTTTCCTGTACCCAGTCGCCTATCACGTTCCTCGTTTATCCACTGAGTAAATTCGAATCGCCATCCTAATTTGGAAACGTTTGCCGTGCTTAAAAATAGGCAAAACCCTTCAGACGAAAAATCTTCAGCCTGAGGATAATTTTCTCCTCTGTCTCCATCGATTATCTCTACTTTAGAGCTGCTAATTGGCTTAACTGCCCATTCTTGTGGCACCCACCCGATCGGCGTTTCCTTGTAAAGGTCCGGCGCTTGATCGCGGGGCGGGCGGAGCTTGCCGTCCTCGGTCACACCCCGCGTGAACAAGTCGCGCATCAAGCCGTCTTTGATGCGTTGGTATTTTGCAATAATCGTGGCAGTTTTGTTTATCAAACTGTCCATAAATCGCAGGCATGAAGCGATCTTTTTCTGCTCGGTCGGCGCATGGAAAGGGACATCAACCGCTTTAACAAATGAAGAATTCAATCCAGGTTGTGCCGAACCTGTAATTCGCGCTTGGATTTTTGACTGCGTTTCGGAGAGCAGGAGAGAGTAATAAAGATATATTTGCGACAGTTCGCATGCATTTTTTGCCCGCAAAATAAATAGATGTTCATTAATAGCCGCCTGATGGAAGTCACCTTCATATAGACCAATCTTACCTGTTTGAGCTCCGTCTTTATTTATTAAAACATCTTCGTTTCTAAGATGGCACTTCGCTATTAAATCAAAATATTCCTTCGGGATTTTTCGTACTTCTTGATAAGACATGCCGCCTGCCTGAGTTACATTTTCTCCCCCTAGGCTTGGAATGCCATCAGTTTCTTGGCGCACTCCTCCCGAAGGACGAGAACCAGAGATAGGCGGCAAAAGTAGACAAGATAGCTTTCGGTACTCGAGTTCACTCATATCCCAACGCCTCCAAGTAGTTTGAAAGCTGGGCACTCGCGGTATCCCGCTCCGCCTCGATCTCCTTCGCCGTCACTGCATACTTGTCCCAAAGGTTTTCGATAGCAGCGATGCAGGCGCGTTGATCATTGCGGAGGTAGGCCTGGTAGGCATCCATCAACGTGCGTTTTAGGCGAACGACGATGGCGATGCGGGCTTCGTCCTTGCTGATTTTCTCGCGGGCGGCGGCGACCAGGTCATCCTGTTTCTTTTCGGCGGCACGGATGTTTGCCTTCAGGGTTTTGGCCTCGTCCTCCAGCGCCTTATGGGCGGTCAGTTGCTTGTCGATTGCCTGGGCCTGGTCGTATGCGAGAGCGCCCTCTTCCATCGCCGTTTCAATGACATTGATGATAGCGGAGGCATGCCCGGCCTTCGCCGCAAGATCCAAGACCCGCTGCCCATTTTCGAACTTGGCATCCTTGGCCGTGAAGCCGTCGGAACAATAGAACGCCTTATTCGCCCCCGCCGGCAATTTGCCCGCCACCTGGATTTCCGTGAACAGATCGCCAGCGACGGCCTTCAGGTTTTTCAGGTTTGCCTTCCAGGCCGCGTTCTTCTCCTTGAGGTCCGCCTTCATGGTTTTGACCTGATCGGCGGGGAGGACGCCGGTTTCATCGGGGTCTTCGAAATCCTCATCGGCCGCGGCGGCGAACAGGGCCTGAAGCTCGGCGAGGCGGCTTTGATCCTTTTCGATGGCGTCCAGGACCTCGGGAAACTGGCTGCGCAGGATGTCGTGATCCGGAATCAGTTCCGCGCCCCAGCCGCTGGCCGCGATGGATTTGAAATCGGCCTTCAGGATGTTGACGTAATTGGCGAAGGCGCCCCGCACCTGATAGCCGGTAAGGAGATCCTGGCCCGTCAGGGCCTGGGTGATGCTGTCGAACAGGTAGCGGCGCATGGCGTAGACGTTGCCGGCGTGTTCGTGCTGGTTTTCGGGATCGGGGGCCAAAGCCTCGATATGCGGAAGAACGTCCTGCCACCAGGTTTCGACCGTGGCCATGAAGGCCGCATGCCGACCAACCACGCCCGGATGGTTGGCGACCAGGTCGGCGATCGCACGTTTGTTTTCGATCTTGTCGCTGAAATCCGCATAGACGGGATCACCGGCGCGGGGCACGAACAGTTCTTCGCGGAGGCCTTTGTAGTTTTCCCAGTAGTGGGCGAGACCATCGATTTCGACGACGGGAACGCCGCCCAGCAGATGGGCGCGCACATCCTGTGGTTCCGGCGGCGGGGCGTTATCGACATAGCGGCGGATGTGT
>DNMS01000272.1:14581-17980 GCA_003488105.1 Rhodospirillaceae bacterium | reverse complement strand
TGTTGCAGTTGTAGTCCTCCCCCGCGATTTCATCGCGATGGACCTTGCGGGCATAGGCGGGAATATCGGCGCCCTGACGGTAGGCGTTAACGATCTTGTCGATGTCTTCGGGGCGGAGGAAGTTCTGTGCCTTGCCTTCGCGATATTCCCGGTCGGCGTTGATGAAGAAGACATGTTCCCGGCCCTGGGCACCAGCCTTGTTCATCACCAGGATGCAGGCGGGAATGCCCGTGCCATAGAACAGATTGCTGGGCAGGCCGATGACGGCCTCCAGGTATCCTTTTTCGATGAAATATTTGCGGGCTTCGCGTTCCTCGCCCCCCCGGAACAGGACGCCGTGGGGCATGATCGTCGCCATCTTGCCGTCGGCCTTCAATGTGGCAAGCATGTGCTGCACGAACATGAGGTCGGCCTTCTTGCCCTTTTCCGGCATCATCACGGGGAAGCGGGCGGGGAACTTCAGATCTTTCTTGGAGTAGTTCTGGCTGAACGGCGGGTTGGCGAGGACGCGGTCGAAACGCCTCAGCTCATTGCCTTCATCCATATGGGCCGGGTCTTTGATCGTGTCGTCTTGGCGGATATCGGCATGCGAGATGCCATGCAAGAGCATGTTCATCTTGCAGATTGACCAGGTGGTGCCGATTTTTTCCTGGCCATAGAGGGCCAGGTCGCTCGGATCACCTCCGTTTTCACGGATATAATCTCGCGATTGGATCAGCATGCCACCGGAACCCACGGTCGGGTCATAAACACTCATGTGCGCTTTTGGCTCGACGATTTCGACGCAGACGCGGACGACATCAGCGGGGGTATAGAATTCACCCGCTTTTTTGCCGGCACTGTCGGCGAAGAACTTGATCAGCCATTCATAGGCGGCGCCCAGAAGGTCGGGGAATTCGAAGTCTTCGTCACGCAGGGGGATTTTTTCGAAGTTCTGAATGAAATCGGCAAGGGTATCGTCATCCAGCGTGCGCTGGCCGATCTTGCGGTTGAAGTTGATGCCTTTGAGGACGTCTTCCAGGGCGTCGATATTGGCGTCTTCGATGCCCTCCAGAGCCTTATTGAGGCCAGTGCCGACGTTGACCTTGAGGTGTTTGACCTTTGACCAATGGGAGTCTTCGGGAACGAAGAAGTATTTCCCGCTGTATTTATCGGGGTTGGCCAACTGGGCCTTGATCGCCGCTTCGGGCATGCCGGCGGCATTGTATTCCTTGTTCAGTTCCTCCCGTCGCTGATCGAACAGGTCGCTCGCCCGTTTCAGGAACAGCATGCCGAAGACATATTCCTTGTACTCGCTGGCATCCATGCTGCCGCGCAGGTCGTCGCAGGCCCGGAGCAGCAGGCTTTCTAGCTGAGGCAGGGTTAGTTTTTGTTTCGGCACGTTGGCTCCCCCGAGTTTTTTTAGGCTGGGACTGTACCTTGTTTCACGGGGGCCTTCACGCATGACGTGTAGGAGCTTTTGCCGCCGCCCGGTGGGGCGAGCACGGTGGGGTCATCCTTGGCGATGATGTTCGCGAATCGATTGGAAGATACCGGCCCGGCGCAGGGCATCCGTAACCGATTTCTTGCGGGGGAAATGTTCCCGGATCCCCGGCTTAGCCGCGAGAAGCGCATCGACGAGGCGCCCCTGCCACCCCCGAGAAAAATCACCCATCTGGCCGTTGGCGAGTCCTTCCATCACCCATTCCTGGACCTCGAATTCAGGATCCATAATGCCGGGACGGCCCGCACGCCGTTTGTTGACGTGGACTTGCGGCCGCGCTGGGCTGCTGATGTCGCCATAGATGGTGCGGGGATTGTCGGCGGCGATCCGATCAAAGAACGCGAGAATGTCTTCCTGGCGGTTGAGAGAGGCTTGGAGGGCGTTAAAGAGTGCGGGGATTGAGTTTCTCGGCGACCGGGCTCCAGTGAACCAGAGGATCCGCCAGTCATCAGCACGGGGATCGAAGGCCGCGAAATCATTTTTGACGACGATCAAAAAAGGATGTTCGGTCGTGGTCAGCAAATGTCGAACTGGTGCCGGCCATTCCTTCTCGCGGACTTCGGCAAACGTCTCGGCAGAGGCGACGCGCCGGGCGCGGACTGCCCTGACAGGAAGACCGGCCTGATCGCCGAAGTCAAAGAAATGGCGATCAAGGCGTTTTTGCAGATCGGTGTCATCCTGTCGTTCGTTGGTGAGGAACAGGGTGTAGTCACTTCCCCGCAACGACACGTTCTGGAATGTTGAGACGAGTTCAGTCACGGGTCTTGCCTGTCATTCGTTCGAAGAGACGGCCAATAGTATCAGCAGCATCGGCATCGGCAGAACCGACAAACGCCGCGTAGTGCCGCTCCAGCATTTTCAGATCCGTATGACCGAGACGCCCGGCCAAGGTGCGCAGATCAACACCAGCAACAGCGGCGTGGGTACTGTGTGTACGACGAAGGTCATGAACGGTGACATCCATCAAGCCGGCCTCTTTTCGAGCCGCCTCCCATCGCCGGCGGAGTGTCATCGGGGAAACCGGAAAGATACGATCATCCCCCTTGCGGGAGCGTTGTTTTTGACGGTCGAGGATCTCGCACATGGTTGGGGTGCAATGGACGATGCGGGGCAGGTCTGTCTTGGTCGTATCGACCGAGACGATACGGCGGCCATTTTCGAGATCACGAACATGGGGCCAGCGGAGATTGCAGACTTCGCTTTTGCGCATGCCGGAATGAACACACCAAAGGATGAAGTCAGGCAGCCAATCTTCCGTAGCTTCGGCCGATTTGAGGAGCCTCACCAATTCTTTACTGGTTAGGAACCTCTGGCGACCAACGACACCCCTGATCGTATTCGTGCCCTCGCACGGATTGGCCTCCAGGTTTCCAGACCTGACGGCATCGCTCAGGATGGAGCCCAGGGTGCCGAGCTCTCGCTTCACTGTTGCTGGCTGGGCAACGGCCAATCGGGTGGCGATCCAACGGTTGATGTCCTGGACAGTGATGCCGGTCAGCGGCTTTTCCCCGAAGAACGGGGTGAGATGGCGGTCGACATGAACCTTGGCGATTGCGTGACTACGCATGCGGTTCTCGGCCCGCTTAAGCCAATCACGTGCCCAATCGGAGAACAGGATTTCCGGCGCCCGGTCCAACTGCTCGCCGCGATCTGCGAGGCGCTGCAGCTCCGCATGCTTCGCTTCCAGTTCATCCCAGCCCCACGATGATAGCTGGCCCATCTTGATCTCGATGGCGGAGTTCGGGGGATGGTACTTGCCTTTGTATGTGCCACCGTGAGGCAGGCCGATCTTCAGCCAGGCCGTGTCGCCACGCGCGCCCCTGAAGACGCCAATGCCGTTCAGGTATCTGGGTCGCTTTTCCATGCGTGGCGGTAGGTTTCCGACGAGTTCGTCATACGCGGCGTATCGGCGGGGG
>DNMS01000272.1:14080-14325 GCA_003488105.1 Rhodospirillaceae bacterium | reverse complement strand
GGCGGGGTCGGCCTTTGGGTTTTGTAGCCATATCCGTGAATTCCTAGTGGGGATTTGAGTGGGGATTATAGCATAAACCCCTTTTCTAATACCCCACGGGATCCCCACGGATAACGGAATTAAACGCCTGTGAACGTATATCTATTTATAAAACAATGAATTTAATTGTCTTTATGAATCAACGAACAACGGTGATCGGATTAACGACAATAACGACTGACCTTACAATGGCATTGTAGAGGTCG
>DNMS01000272.1:0-13963 GCA_003488105.1 Rhodospirillaceae bacterium | reverse complement strand
GGGGCCGTAGCTCAGTTGGGAGAGCGCTACAATGGCATTGTAGAGGTCGTCGGTTCGATTCCGTCCGGCTCCACCATTCTTCTTGATGAAGATCGACCGAAACCCGTCGCTGCCGGCGGGTTTTTGTTTGCCCGCGCGCCGCGCGGGACGGGGTCGATTTTCCGCCGACTGCACCCGGAACGTGCCAGTCGGCCGATGCCCCCATCGGAACCGTCGATCCCGTCATTCAACGCCCCAGACGCGTTACGTAACGCAGGCCATTTCGCAGAACCCGGCGCGATGGGTTTGCGCCGGATTACTGAATTCAGGAGCATACGGATGGGTTGTGATCCATCCACGGGCATCCCGCGTACAACTATTTGAGCCGAACAAACCATCAATGGATCGGACCCGGGTGACACGTGCGTGTAATTTTGTCTGTTGTTCTTGCCGCCTTATTCATCGTCTCGATTACGGAGCCAGAGGCTTCGGACGATACGGCGCGGCATGCCCATAACACGGATCAAGCGATCAACAGCGGAGATGAGATTAACTTCGACGTTTATCGCAATGGAACCCGTGTCGGCTTTCACCGGGTGCGATTTCAGGCGGGCGACAAGGGACTGGCCGTCGAAGCCCGGTTCCAGATCCAGGTCACGTTTCTAGGCATCACCGTTTATCGTTACCGATACGATTCCAGGGCGTTGTGGACGGATGGCAGCCTGTCCGCGATCCGGGCGACGGTCGATGACGATGGCGCCGTCTTGGACGTGCGGGCCCAACGGATCGGCGAGCGCGTCTACGTTGCGGCCGGTGATACCGCCTACGAAACCGCGGCCCCCCTTTTTCCCACAAATCACTGGAACGTCGAGGTTCTTGGGCAGCATCGCGTCCTCAACACACTGACTGGGCAGGTCAACAAGGTTCGCATTGAGGCGAGCGGCCCCGACCGCGTGGACACAGAACGTGGACCCGTCGCCGCGACCCGTTATGCCTATACAGGAGATCTGCAGACCGACGTCTGGTACGACGCGGCGGGGCGTTGGGTGAAAATGCGGTTCCGGGGCCGGGACGATTCGTTGATCGACTATATCTGCCGCCAATGCCAGGGCGGTCCCGGCAAGAGGACATTGGGATGACCGAAGCCGACCGCCCCAAGGTGGCCTGGGTCACCGGCGCCGGCAAGGGCATCGGGCGCGCCCTGGCCCTGCGCCTGGCGCGCCAGGGCTATGCCGTCGCCGCCAGCGCACGGTCGCAGCAGGACCTGATCTCCCTGGAGCAGGTTGCGGACGGCGGGCGCATCATCGGGTTCCCTCTGGACATCACCGATGCCGGGCGCGCCGACGTCATGGTCGAGGTGATTGAAAACCGGCTGGGTCCGCTGGATCTTGTGGTCCTCAATGCGGGGACCCACCGCCCAACGCCGGCAATGGAGTTTTCAGCGGCCGAGGCGCGGGGCGTGATCGAAACCAACCTGTCGGGAACATTGAATTGCCTTGCGCCCGTCATGGCGCGGTTCATGGCGCGCGAGGCCGGCCAGATCGCCGTGGTCGCGTCCCTGGCCGGGTATCGAGGGCTCCCCGGGGCGGCCGCCTACGGCGCGTCGAAAGCCGGGCTCATCAATCTGTGTGAGGCGCTGCGCCCGGAACTGGCGGCGGCGGGCGTGGATATGCGTCTGATCAATCCGGGTTTCGTGAAGACGCCGCTGACGGACAAGAACGACTTTCCCATGCCCTTCCTGATCGACGTCGATGAGGCGGTGGACCGCATCATCGACGGGCTGCAAGGTGACAACTTCGAAATCGCCTTTCCCCGGCGATTCGCCCTGCTGATGAAGCTGCTGCGGCTGCTGCCCGATCGCTTGTTCTTCGCCGTCACGCGGCGCATGCTGCGCGAATGATCCCGCGACCGACCGACGCCGCCGACCGCTATCGGCGCTACCTTGAAACACTGACCCCACAGACGCTTGACGCCTTGGGGGATCATGTCACCGCCGATGTCCGCTTCAAGGACCCGTTCAACGACGTGCGCGGGCTGAATGCCATGCGCCGCGTCTTCGAACATATGTTCGAAAACGTATCCGACATCCGCTTCACGGTGCACGGCATGGCGCTGGACGGCGCAACCTGCTTCATGAATTGGCAGTTCGCAGGCCGGTTGGGCAAACGGGAATGGGTTTTCGACGGGGCCAGCGTCATCACCCTGGGAACAGACGGAAAAGTCGTCAGCCACATCGACCATTGGGATGCGGCGGCGGCGTTCTATGAACGTCTGCCGGTTATTGGATGGCTCCTCGCGCGGATTCGTGGACGGTTAGCCATTCGCTGAGAACCTCCCCGGACATGTGCAGGGCCTTCTCGGGCTTGATGAAGGCCAGGGTAACGGACCCCACCTCGATCCCGAACTTGCTGACCTTCGCCCGGTTCATCAGAACGTTTGACGGTTGCAGAAACATCCAATCGTCGAACTGCACGCGGACGGTTCCATCGCCGACCTTCAGGTCCATGTCGTAGCGCCAATTCAGCGCGTTGCCGTAGGCTTCCCCCTTGGCCTTGCCGATGACGTCGTCGGCTTCGCCTTCGTAGGTGTGATCGTCGGTCTTGCGGATGCGCCACACGCGTCGGTCGGTCTCGCCGTCGGCATACTGAAAACGTTCGTCCAGTTGCAGGACCGCCCCGTCCCAGGTGCCCGTGATTTCCACCACGAACTGCCGCCGCAGGGTGCCGAACCGATCTTCGAAAATACCCCAGGCTTTCGTCGATCCTTGGAAGTAATCCTCGATCAACAGGACGGGGGACTGGTCCTTGAACTCAACGGGTTTCATCTTTGTACATCCGTTCAACATCAGAAACGCGGCAACGGTGATAGCGATGCGTCCAACCATGATTTGGGCTCCCGGGTTTGTAGTTTAAGCGAGCCGGCGGCGGATCGCCCGTTGCCTGGCGGCCGTCAGTGGAAATCGCCACATTGTTCCGATCGCCACACCCTTTATTACGATGGGAACGACCGCATAGATCATCGTCAGCGCCACAATTCCGCCGCGGCTGGGCGCATCCGGATCAAACCCCAACGCGGCGACGCCCGGCAGGGCCAGCCCCACCGCCGCCGCCAGCGCCAGTTTCGTGCTCATCCCCCAGAAGGCGAATTGCAGGCCGGCGCGGTCCACGTCCTCACGCAGGCGCCCGTAATCGATGACATCGGCCTGGATCGCCGGCGGCAGGGAGAGGTCGGCGCCCAGGGCGACGCCGGTCACCACGCAAACCACGGCGAAGGCCGCGAAAGCACCAACCGGCAACAGCGGCACGGCGGCAAAGGCAAGACAGGCGGCGATCATCGCCAGGCACCACACCCGGTGCTTGTCCATGCGGTGGACAAGCATCAGCCAAGCGGGGATAGAGACCACGGCGGCGAGGAAATAGACGAGGATGAACAATGCCCGCTGGTCGGGGCCGGCCCCCAGGCCATATTGCAGATAGATCAGGAACAGAACCGCCGGGATGCCGTTGGCCAGGCCGTTGGCGAACCAGGCGAAAAGAAGCCGGACAAACGGCTTGTTGCGGATCAACCCGACCAGCGCGGCCCTGACCCGGGCCGGGCTTACCGGAGGGGGCGGCCGGTGTGGCGCGGCCTGTTCCGGGACGGCCCGCAGCAAAAGCGGGATCAGGGCGGCCCCGCCGAGCACCGCGACCCAGACGATGGCGGCCATGGCGTCCCGTTCGCTCCGCCCGGCGTCCGTCAGGGTCGAGGACAGGGCCGCCGCGCCAACGATGCCGATCAGGCCCATGGCTTCCCGCCAGGACGTGATGCGGGACCGCTCATGGTAGTCGCCGGAAAGCTCCGCACCCCAGGTCAGATAGGGGACCGCGACCATGGTCCAGCCGCCGTAAAGAACGATCGACCAGATCAGCAGATAGGCGGCCCCCGCGGCATCGGGCGGCATTAGGACCTGCCATAGGCCGATGCCGGCAATCACCGCGCCCACCGCGATCCAGGGTTTGCGACGGCAACCGGCGATCCGGGTCCGGTCGCTTAGGGCGCCGACCAACGGGTCGGTGACAGTATCGAACAACCGCGCGGCCAGAAGAATCCACCCCACCGCCACCAGCCCCAGGCCAAGTTCGATTCCGTACAATGTCGGCAGATGAATGTAGACCGGGATGATCGGCAGCGAGACGACGACCGCGGGCAAGGCATAGGCCAGCAGGATGCGTCGGGACAACGGTGAGCTTGCGGGCTGCGTCACCCGGCGTCGATCACGAACTGGCCGACATTGATGCGCCCGGCATCGAAGCCCGCCTCGCAGTACTTCAAGTAATAATGCCACATGCGGCGAAAGCGTTCATCGAAACCCAATTTCTCGATCTCTGGCCAGGCGGCGAGGAAGTCCACATCCCAGCGGCGCAGCGTTTCCGCGTAGGACGGGCCAAAGAAGACCGCGTCGGTCAGCCGCAAACCGGCCCGGGCGACCGCGTCGGCGAATGCGTTCGGGCCCGGCAACATGCCGCCCGGAAAGATGTAGCGCTGAATGAAATCCGGCGAACGGCGATAGCTTTCGAAATGCGCATCGTCGATCGTGATGATTTGCAATCCCGCGCGGCCCCCGGGCGCAAGGCGCGCCTTCAAGGTGTTCAGGTACGTCGGCCAGTAGGCTTCGCCCACGGCTTCGAACATTTCGATCGAGGCGATCTTGTCGTACGTGCCCCGGGCGGCGCGATAGTCCTCGATCCGAATATCGACACGGTCGTCCAAGCCCAGATCCGCCATGCGCGTCCGCGCGAAGACCGCCTGTTCCCGGGACAGGGTGAGGCCCGTGACGCGGCATCCGAAATCGCGCGCGGCGATCTCGGCGAAGCCGCCCCAGCCGCATCCGATCTCGAGGACATGGTCGCCCGGCCGCAGGTTCAAGGCCAGCGCCAGACGTTCATACTTTCGCCGCTGTCCGTCCGCCATGGGCTCGTCCGGTGAGTCGAACAGGGCCGACGAATAGGACATGGTCTCGTCCAACCAATGGCCGTAGAACGCGTTGCCCAGGTCGTAATGGGCGGCGATGTTGCGGCGGCTGCCGCGCGGCGTGTTGGCGTGCAAGGCATGGCGCAGACGCGCCAGCAGACGGACCGGCCAGGGTTGGCGGATGAGATCGGTCAAGGCGCGTTCGTTGCGCAGGCTGAGGTCGAGTAGTGCCGCCAGGTCCGGGCTATCCCAATCACCGGCCATGTAGCCTTCGGCCACCCCCATATCGCCACCCAACAGCATGCGATTGACCAGGCCCCAGTTTCGGATGCGCACCGTTGCTTCCGGCCCGGGTGCGACGCCGTCGACCGTCATGCACCGGCCCGACGGCAGGGTGACATGTATCCGGCCGACCTGAAGCCGCGCCAAGATTCGACGCAACAGCCGCTCCCGGATGCCGGGGTACGGGATCCCTTCCGTGGACCGGGCGCCGGGGACGGCGCCAGAAATCGATTTCGCAATGGCGTCACTCATGTCTCGCTACGTTCCGTTCTTTTCAATGCTGAATTGGACACGGCGCACGGCCGGCGAATGCTTGAACACGGGCAGGCCCTTGAGCCACAGCTTCAGGGCCTCCCAATGGATTCCCGCCATCACCTTCAGTGTCAGCAGCGGAAACCGGATCAAGGCCTGCGTCAGACTGCGCGAAGAAAACGGACGGCGGTCCCCCGCGAAGGACGCCGCCAGTAACAGTCCTTCGCTGTCTTCCTGACGGATGATGACGCGAATGTTTTCGCCCGGGGGCACGATGCGAAATTGATAGGAAGTATCCATCCCGATGAAGGGCGAGACATAAAGCGCCTTGGCGCAGGACTGCTTGATGACCGGACGGCTTTGATCGGCGACCGGGATCACATAGGTATGACGTTCCTTGAAGGTGTTGCAGACCTCGTAAAGGATGGCGGTCAGCGCGCCGGATCTCCGGTAGCAAAAAAAGACGCTGAGCGGATTGAAGGCATACCCGAAAATACGAGGATAACAGAGCAGACGGATCGGGCCGCCGTCCGGATCGATGCCGGCGCTGTGCAGGTGCTGCTCGGCCCAGGGGCGCAGGGCCGTGCCGTCCGCCGGCCCGTGATCCCGGTCGTGGAACGCCAACGGCGCAAACCGGTTGTAGCCGAACAGGCGCGACACCTTGGTGAGCGCGGGCAATTCGTCCAGGTCAAGCAGCATGGAAAACACCGAGTAGCGCAGCCGATGGGGCTTCGGTCGTTTTCGCTGGTGAACCACATCACCTTCATAAATTGCCGATGCCAACGTCATTGCGCCGCGGCCTCCGCCGGCTGCGTGACGGTAATTCGGCCATTCTCGTCTTGCACCGTCCAGGGCCGGCGCATGCCACCCAATTGTTCCGCCACGGCAAGACCGGATTGCAGGGCATCTTCGTGAAAGCCGTACCCGAAGTAGCTGCCGCAATACCAGGTGCGCCGGTGCCCCTGCAGCGACCACAGCGTTTCCTGCGAGCGGAGGGCGGCCTGATCAAAGAACGGATGGGCGTATTGAAATTCCCGCAGCACAGCGCCCGGCGCTGGCTCTCGCACCGGGTTCAGCGTCACGAACAAGGGCGTGTTCGGGTCCAGGCCCTGTAGCGGGCTCATCCAATAGGTGACGCAAAGGGGGGCGTTCTCTGCCGCTGTTTGTTCGCCCGCGATGAAGTTCCAGCTCGACCATACACGCCGCCGTTTCGGCATCAGGGAGGAATCCGTATGAAGAACCGCGCGGTTGTCCGTATAGGTCCAGGCCCCAAGCAGATCTTCTTCCCGTGCGTCGCGGTCGCTCAGCATCGCATATGTCTGGTCGGCGTGGGCGGCCATGACGACATGGTCGAAGGTCCGGCAGTCGCCGTCGTTCGCCACGACCAGGACCTTTCCGGGATAGCGCGTGACTTCGCGCACACCGCCGTAATGAATGTGCTCGCGGTAGGGCTCGGTCAGCCGTTTGACGTATTCCCGCGATCCGCCGTCGACCGTGCGCCATTGCGGGCGGTCCGTCAGGGTCAGCAGGCCGTGGCTGACGAAGAAACGAATGAAGGCCACCGCCGGATAAGCGCGCATTTCCCGGGCGGTGGTCGACCAAATGGCCGCGCCCATGGGCAATAAATGGTCTTCGATGAAGGCGTCGGAATACCTGTTTTCCGCGAGGTAGTCGCCAAGGCTGAGGCCCGCCAACGCCGCGTCATCGAGATGCCCCGGCGCGTCCCGGTAAAACCGCAGAAGATCGCGGATCATCCGCCAGAACCGGGGGCGCAAGAGGTTGCGCCGCTGACCCAACAGTCCGTTGAGATCGGTGCCGGCGTATTCCAGGCGGCCGCCGTCCAATGAGGCCGCGAAGGACATGTCGCTGTCCTTGGTCCGCACATTGAGATAGCGGAACATGGCCGTCAGGTTCGGATAGTTCCGTTCGTTGTAGACGATGAAACCCGTGTCCACGGGAACCGGCCCCGCCGCCGTCGCGGCATCGACCGTGTTCGAATGGCCGCCCGGGCGGGGCTCTTTTTCATAGACGGTGACATTGTGCCCCTGGCTCAACAACCAGGCGGCCGACATGCCGGCAATGCCTGTGCCGATCACGGCGATATTCAGGCGCTGACCATTTAACATCGGACTGTCGAACACCGGCACTGCCTTTCTGGATTGACGCGTTGATCAGATGGTCGGGAGTGTTGCCGCAATAACTGTTATTTAAAGTTACGGTCCCGGGTCGCCCATGGATCACCCGATAGGTAAAAATTATGCCGGGTGATCCGCCCCGCGTTGTGCCGCGTACAAGTCGTCATGGATGGTAATTTCACCGCGTGTGGTGCAGGCTTGTCCGAAGAAGTGGGGCGGCCCGCGTTCGCTTGCCCCGTTCACACCCGGCAAGGGCGCCGCCTGCCGCGGCCATTCCGAGGGAACGCTTTGGAGTCAATGGATGAATTGATCGTCGCGGTCGCGAAGCACAGGGATCGTGCGGCGTTCCGCCAACTGTTCGATCACTTCGCCCCCCGGCTGAAAGCATTCGTCATGCGCCAAGGGCTCGACAGCCAGATGGCCGAAGAAGTGACCCAGGAAGCCATGGTCCGGGTCTGGCAGAAGGCGCAGCAGTTCGATCCGTCGAAGGCGCGGGCCTCGACCTGGATTTTCACGATCGCCCGAAATTTGCGCATCGATTTTCTACGTAAAGCCCACAGACCGGAACCGGATCCCGACGACCCGGCGCTGATGCCGGAGGCGGAACCCGGCGGGTTCGCCCGCGTGGCGCAGACGCAGGAAGCGGAACGGTTGCGGGCCGCAATCGCGGCGCTTCCGGAAGATCAGCGGGTTGTTCTGCACCTGGCGTTCTTTGAAGAAAAGACCCATCCCGAAATCGCCGGGCAGTTGGATATTCCCCTGGGCACCGTCAAATCGCGTATCCGGCTGGCGTTCAAACGTGTTCGGTCGGAACTTGGAGAAGACCAATGACCATCGTGCATCACCCGAGTGAAGAGCTCCTTCTTGATTACGCCAGCGGCGCCTTGTCGGAATCCTGGAGCCTGGCGGTCGCGACCCACTTGGCGCTATGTCCGGCATGCCGCCGCGAGGTCACCTGCATGGAAACCGTGGGCGGCGGCCTGTTGGATGCCTTGACGCCGGCGGGCTGTTCGGACGCGACATTTGACGCGGTCCTGGCGCGGTTGACGGATGACGTCGACGACGCGCCGATCACCACCCCGCATGAGATGGCGGGCCCCGCACCCATCCTGCCGCAACCCCTGCGCGGATATATCGGCGCCGACCTTGACGACATCCCCTGGCAGCGTCTGGGACTGGGCGCCTATCAATGTCTTGTTCGGACGGAAGACGGCGTGACGGCCCGATTGTTGCGGATTCCCGCGGGCAGGCCGGTGCCCGAACATACACATCGGGGTCAGGAATTGACTCTGGTGCTTCGGGGCGCGTTCTCCGATCAGACCGGACACTACGGGGCCGGGGATTTTCAGGACGCGGATGAACATCTCAAGCATCAGCCCCACGCGGCCCCCGGGGACGATTGTATCTGCCTGGCAATAACGGATGCCCCCCTTCGGTTCCGGTCCCTGGCGGCGCGTCTTGTCCAACCTCTTTTGGGCATCTAGGCAACCGATGGCGGTCTTGTCCGGCATGTAATTGCGACAGCGCTCGGACAATTATCTGAATTTACTTATTTTTTGAACTATCGGACACAACGGCCTTGCAGCATCGCCCCTACGGCCGGTGCCCGTGCGCTTCCGGGGCGCCGCGGTAGTGGCGGTGCAGGTCGTCGCGGCCGAAATCGTTGGCCGGGTCGCGCCACAGGCTGTGGATGTGGTTGCCGCCGCCCTGGGAATTGTCGAATTCGATCAGGATACGGGGGCCGTGGATGCGGTAATAGAATTCCGCCCCCTCCGTCATCGGCCCGGCCCAGGCAAAGCGCGTCTCGGACCAGCCTTCCCGGACCAGATCCATATAGGGACGGCCGATTTCGTCGCGGGCGAGGCCCACGTAGGCGGTGATGAGTGCCGTCAGGAGGGTTTTCTGATGGGCGCTGAGGGACGTGAACGGCAGCCCCTCCGGCGTCTTAAGTGTGCCGCCGCGCCCCGGGCCGGCAACCACGTTGCCGAGGGAGCGCTCCCTCAAGAGGGCCCGGGCGCGCTGGCCCGCATCAAGGCTGCCCGCGAACCGCAGCGCCAGGACGTATTCATCGCGCTGCACCCGTTCGCCCTTGCGGGGGCCGCCCGGAATTTCCGCCGGGTTGGTGCCGAGGAACACCGGCGTCAGCGAAACCGCGCCGGGTGTGGCGACGGTGACGTTGACCGACAGGTGATGGCCCTCCAGCCGCCAGCCCCAGGGGTGGCGGCCCGGCACGCCGAACACGGAGACGAAATATTTTTCCGGATCGCGGTAATCGAGCGACGATCCTTCGACCTCGGCCAGCACGGCCTCAAGCGCCATGATCGCCTCGGCCTTGGCCACGCCCGGCGCCGACAGGGTGCTGCGCATCAAGGCCGTGGCGGCGGCGCGCTGAGGTGGCGTCATGTCACGGATCGGCACCCCCTTGCGGTATCCCGGCGTATAGGCCCAATCGAAGCGTTCATCGTCCGTGAACGCGAAGGTCGCCGACGGCGCCTTATCGCCCATGGCCTGCTGCCAGGCCCTGGCGGCGGCGGCGATGGCCGTATCGACGGGTTCCGCACGGGCGGGCGGCGCGCCGAGCACGGCCGCTGTCATTCCGGCGAAAAGCAGGCGTCTCCACATGCACAAGACATAATATGTCCTGTCTGATACCGCAATCGGCGCCGTGTCCCGGCATCGGCAGGCAATGCGTGTCGATACGGCCCGGTGTCTGAACGCCCGGCGGGCGGGCTTCATCATCACAATCCCGCCAGATCGCCGCCTGATGGCGCCCTTCGCCTTGATCGACCGCCCCGCGGTCCCTATCGTCGTGCCTTAAGGGGGGCGGCATCTTGGATCGCCGAACCGGCCGGGGCCAAACCCGGCCGGGCCTGTAACGGCGGGCCGATTGGGAGGATTTCAATGACCGACAAGGTAAAGTTCGGCGTGCGCCTGACCGTGCAGGGCGAAATGGGCGCGACGTCATCCGGTTTCGAATACGCGTTGGAGATGGCCCGCGTGGCCGAGGATCTGGGCTTCGATTCCATCTGGATCCCCGATCATGTGGAGAACGCCCATCTCGACCGTTCCAAACCGATCCTGGAGTACTGGACGGTCATGACCGCGATCGGTGCGCTGACCAAGCGCGTGCGCCTGGGCGGCCATTCCATCAACAACACCTTCCGCCATCCGGGTTTGACGACCAAGATCGCCTGTACGCTCGACCATATCACCGGCGGGCGCGTGATCCTGGCCCCCGGGTCCGGCTGGTTCGCCGCCGAGGCCAAGTCCTACGGCTTCGACGAATGGTCCGACGACGGGCTGGAACGCATCGCAAGGCTGGATGAAGGCCTTGCCATCTACCGCGGCCTGATCGAATGCGAAGATGCCAACGGATTTTCCTTCGACGGCCGGTTCTATCAGCTGAAGGACGCGTTCTGCCATCCCAAGCCGCCGCAGAAGCCCTATCCACCGATCTGGATCGCCGGCGATTCGCCGCCGACCCAGGAATTGATGAAAAAGCACGGCGACGTCTGGTTCATGTATTCCAAGGCCCCCGCCGTGGTGAAGGGTCTGGTCGACGGCATGAAGGCCGAGTTGACCGAGCGGCCGTTCGAGGTCGCGATTTCCGCCGTCGGCCTGGCCGACAAGGGGCCCGAGGAAACCCGCAAATGGGCCGAGATGTACGCCGAGGAACGCAAACACCGCTTCCCCATTCCGCCCACGGTCGACGACGTCATGGAATCGAACCTGATCGGCGACGTCGCCCAGGTCCGCGACCGCATCGATCAATGGATCGACGCCGGCGTCAATCACATCGTGTTCCAGCCCATGCCGCCCATGGAGGGCACGCGGTTCTTCGGCGAGAAGATCATCCACCACTATATGTAAGCCGCATGTAAACGGCGGCATGGACGGTTGGCGCGGCGGCTACGGCCCCGTGTCGGCGTCGCCGACCGTGCGGCTTTTGGGAAAGCGCACGGTGACCGTCGTGCCTTCGCCGGGGGTGCTGTCGATCTCCAGGCTGCCGCCGTGTTCTTCGGTCAGGGAATGGACCAGCGACAAGCCCAGCCCGAAGCCCTCGTGGGCGCGGGTGAAGGCACGGTGAGCCTGGCCGAACGGCATCAGCACCTTGGGAATGTCCTTGGGATCGATGCCGATGCCGGTATCGCTCACGATGAGGGCATGGCCCGCCTCCGCCGACCAGGTCGCCTCGACCCGCACGTCGCCGCCCTGTTCCGTGAACTTCACGGCGTTGGTCACCAGGTTAAGCAGGATTTGCTTGATCCGCGTGACGTCCGCCATCATCGCCGGCAGGCCCGGCTGCACATGCTTGACCAGGGCGATCTCCTTGGCCTCGGCCCGCTGCTCGACCATGGCCGCGCATTCCTCGACGGCGCGGGCCAGGTCGACCGGCTCCTCGTGCAGCGACATGGCCCCGGCCTCGATCCGCGACACGTCGAGCACGTCGTTGATGAGCGCCAGCAGGTGGCGGCCCGAACGGATGATGTCCTCGGCGTATTCCCGGTAGCGGGGTGCTCCGAGCGGGCCGAACACCTCGGCCGCGAGGATTTCCGAAAACCCGATGATACCGTTGAGCGGCGTGCGGAATTCATGGCTGACGTTGGCCAGAAAGTCGGTCTTGGCGCGGCTCGCCTGGTCCGCCACTTCCTGGGCCCGGCGCCGGACGGTGACTTCCTGGCGCAGTTCCTTGGTCCGTTCGTCGACCCGGCGTTCCAGGTCTTCCTTGGCGCGCACCAGGGCGCGTTCGACCGCGCGGGTCGCCGTGATGTCGGTGCCGGCCCCGCGGTAGCCGATGAAGGCCCCGGTCACATCGAACACAGCACGGCCGCTGAGACGCACGGCAATCTCCGCCCCCAGTTTGCTGTACAGGGTGTATTCGAAATTGCGGAACGGGCGATGAGCTTCCATGTCGGCGCGATGGCCGGCGAAGCGCGCCCGATCCTCGGCGTCCATGTTGCCGGCGAATTCCCAGCGCGTCTTGCCGAGCACGTCGCTGCGGTCCAGGCCGGTGATCTGGAAGAAGCGGTCGGAGATATAGGTAAACCGCAAGTCCTGGTCCATTTCCCAGAACCAGTCCGAGGCCGATTCCGCGATGTCGCGCAGGCGCTCCTCGCTTTCCCGCCATGAGGTTTCCGCGATTTCGCGCACGCGGATCTCGCTGCGCAGTTCGCGAGTCCGGTCGGCGATCAGCTTTTCCAACTCCTCGTGGGAGCGGCGCAGGATGTCCTCGGCCTCTTTCTGCTTCGAGATGTCGGTGACCGCCGTGCCGAGCGCGACCATCTGGCCGGTACCGTCGATGATGGGGAATTTGGCGACCAGCACATGCCGCATGACGCCGTCGCGGAACGGACCAAAGCGCTCCCGATAGACCGGCACTCCCTGGTCGATCACCGCAGCGTCCTGGTCGCGGACAAAATCCGATGTGTCGTCACGGTCGCCATGGACCTCGTTCTCGGTCTTGCCGATAATCTCGGACATTGGTCTTTGGGCCCATTCGCAGAACGTCCGGTTGACCCGCAGATAACGCCCGGACAGATCCTTGATGTTGAGGGACGACGGCACATTTTCGATCAGCGCCGCCGCCATGGCCTCGCTGGCGCGCAACGCTTCGTGACGCGACAGGAACATACCCGCCAGCAGTGATATGAGAAGAATCGCCGGCAGGCCGACCGCCAACACCGCGACATGCGCGTTGCCGATCTGTATCGCAAGCACCGTCACCGACGGCCGCAGGGTCACCGCCCATTCCCGACCCAGAACGTGGACATCCGTGGCGGCGGAAACACTGTCCGACGCCTTGTCGGCGGCGACGCCCGCGACATGGATCAGGCGGCCGCCGTATCGGACCTCGACCCGGAACCGGTCCGTTATGCCTTTGCCCAGGGCGCGGTCGATAATCGGCGCCGTATGGAATGCCACATTGATATAGCCGGCCCGCCGATCTGCCGCGTCGAGCGGTGACAGGTTCACGAATCCGTTGGCGCCACCCGGAAAATCATAAGGCGGGCTGGATGCCGCCGCACCGCCGCCGGAGACATAATCATAGGTTTCACGCGCCCCCGGATCGTCGCGCAAGGAACTGCCGAGACGGTCCGCGCCGATGGTTTCCGGCTCGATCCAGGTGAACCGCCCATCGGCGTCAAGCCGCGAGATGTAGCGGATTCCCGAATAGGTGCCGAGCAGGGCCCGGGCGTGCCGCCGGAATTGCTGTTCGGTCGATATACCGCCGTCGCGCCACAATTGCTGCAGGTACTGGCCGACGCCGAACCGCGCGCTGACCAGAAGCTCGATCTGGTACGCCGCCTGTTGCGACTTTCGGGCCGTGGTTTCACGGGCCTGCTCGACGTTGCGCTGATAGACGA